>CAIJEA010000508.1 GCA_903819605.1 uncultured cyanobacterium
GTTTTGCTTTTGTTCTAACATAACTGGCTACTGCTATAGGTTTAAAAGTATTACGAATCATGGCTTTTAAAATCACCAATTAGCTGACTGCCCAGCATTTCGCAAGGTCGCAATATCCTTAGACGTAATCCCTTTGGGATTAGGTAAACCTAATGCTTCTAGATCCGCATCAACCATTAACTCGACTAAATCTTTAAAGTTAACTTTAGGTTCCCAACCAAGCTTTTGTTTAGCTTTGTTAGAATCGCCCAATAATAAATCGACTTCAGCAGGACGGAAATAGCGGGGATCAATCTCCACATAATCTTCCCACTGGAGATTGACATAGTTAAACGCTTCTTCGAGAAATTCTCGCACTGAATGAGTCTCACCTGTTGAGATTACATAGTCATCGGGTTCAGTCTGCTGCAACATCAACCACATCGCCTCGACATAGTCCTTGGCATAGCCCCAGTCACGTTTAGAGTCCAGATTTCCCAAGTAAAGTTTTTTTTGCTGACCCGCAACGATCCGCGCGATCGCTCTTGTGATCTTGCGGGTTACAAAGGTTTCCCCACGACGCGGTGACTCGTGATTAAATAAAATCCCATTGCAAGCAAATAGTCCGTAGGATTCACGATAATTAACGGTTTGCCAATGTGCATATACCTTAGCGCAGGCATAGGGACTACGCGGATAAAAAGGTGTTAATTCATTTTGGGGTACAGCTTGGACTAAACCATACATCTCAGAGGAACCTGCCTGATAAAAACGAATTTCACGGGTGTTTCGTTGTTGATAATCGCGTAAGGCTTCAAGCAGTCGTAAGGTTCCCATACCCACAGTATCAACAGTATATTCAGGCGAGTCAAAGCTGACACGTACATGGGACTGAGCACCAAGATTAAATACTTCATGAGGACGAACAGCTTCTAGAATTCTTCCTAAGGTTGTACCATCCGTCAAATCGCCGTAATGAAGAAATAATTTGGTTTCAGGTAAATGTGGATCTTGATACATATGGTCAAGGCGATCGGTATTGATCGTCGAAGTGCGACGAATAATGCCGTGCACTTCATAACCTTTAGCTAGTAACAGTTCTGATAGGTAAGATCCATCTTGACCAGTAATGCCTGTAATTAAAGCGCGTTTAGATTTACTCATGAAGTAGGGTTAGACAGGAATCAACAAAAGTTTCTTTGTTAGCATACCTATAAATTTATTGCGATCGCCAGAATCACTAAAATATAAAAGAGTAAAAGAGGAGCCTGAGCACATCATCCTTTCTCAATTCATAGGCATTTACCCTCACTTACTATTTTTTCAAATTCAGTTGCAGGTAAAGGAGGACTAAAGAAATATCCCTGAATTTGATTGCAGTCATTCTCTTTTAAAAACTGAATCTGTTCCAGAGTTTCGACTCCTTCTGCAATAACTTCTAAGGACAAGCTATGGGCAAGATCGATAATTGCTAATGAAATCGCGGCATCATGACGATCGGTGGTCACGTCCTGAATAAAACAGCGATCGATTTTGAGAGTATTCACTGGGAAATGTTTGAGATAGCTTAAAGATGAATAACCCGTTCCGAAATCATCAATTGCGACTTTTACACCCATTGCCTGCAACTCAGATAAAACCTTTATCGTAAATTCAGCATTCTGCATGATAATACTTTCGGTGAGTTCAAGTTCTAACGAATGAGCTTCTACACCACTTTCTTGCAAAACCCTACTGAGCATTTCAATCAAGTTACTGTCTGGGCGGAAATGTTGTCCAGATAGATTGACAGCAATAAAGCCATAATCTATACCTAATTCCTTCCAAGAACACATTTGTCTGCAAACTACCCCTAAGATTAATTCACTTAAACGTAAAATCAATCCAGTTTGCTCAGCAACAGGTATAAATTTGCTTGGCATAATAATGCCAAGATCTGGATGCTGCCACCTAGCTAAGGCTTCTGCACCAACAATTTTTCCTGACTTTAAATCGACTAAAGGCTGATAAAAAACACGAATTTCTTGGCGATCAATAGCTCGATGTAGGCTATTCGCCAAAGCCATATATTCCGAAGACTGAACATTCAGATCCGTGCTATACATTTTGTAAGTATTTCTGCCATGGGTTTTGGCATAGTACATGGCTAATTCTGCATTTTTAAGTAATCCATCTACATTTTGATGGTCGTCAGGAAAAATAGTAAAGCCAATACTACTGGTAATAAAAACCTCATGCCCATACAAGTTGTAAGGTCTACTCAATAAATCTAAAATTTTCTGAGCCTCAACTTTGACATGGAGTGCGTCTACGATATTAGAAATGATTAATGCAAACTCGTCACCCTGCATCCTCGCGACCATATCGCAAGCAGATGCATAACGCCTTAAGCGTTCAGAAATTGCTTTAAATAGTTGATCTCCAATATCACTGCCAAGGGTATTGTTAATGATATTGAAATTATCCATATCCAACAGGATTAAGGCTAAAGACTTATTATTGATTTCTGCATGAAGTACAGCTTGGCTTAATGACTCATGAAAAAGAATTCGATTTGGTAGCTGAGTTAGCTCATCATGGTGAGATAAGTATTCAAATCTTGCTCCGACTGCTTTAAGCTCATCATAATAATGCTCTCTAACAGAATTATATTTTTGTAAACGAGAGGTGATTGCCCCCAATAATTCCGCCGAAGTAAATGGCTTGGTAAGATAGTCATCCGCTCCTAGTTGCATAGCTTGTCGCATATCCCCCTTTTCTGTCATTGCCGTCAAAAATATAAACGGAATCATGGCAGTATTAGGTTCTTGTCTCAGAGCAATTAGAGTTCCAAAGCCATCCAACTCTGGCATGGCTATGTCACAAATGATTAAATTCGGTAGATACGTTTTTGCTATCTGTACACCGACAACGCCATTCTCAGCACCCAGAACATCAAACCCTTCGTAGGAGAGGGTTTCCATAATTTCTTCGCGTAGAGCTTCTACATCTTCGATGACTAGAATTGTCGTCATAATTTGAGTTGTAATCATAAACTAATAATCTCCCATTAATCTATCGTAATCAGGAATGATTTAGGAATTAATGGTAGCTAAGCACTTCGGCAGAATAAAAGAAAAATAGATCAAGACCTGCACCACTCGCGCAGCAAACGGCGTAGGTTTTTTGTTTTTTATATTTAGTTGCACCTAGCTACTTACAAGAGAAGTAATATTAGTATCTGCGATTATAATTCATTGAAAATTGTGTTAGCTAATAGAAATATTGAACAATATTTCTATTAGCACTTTAAATATAGTAGATAATAGTTGCTAAACAAGTAAAGTAGCCATAACTTTGTAGGAATATTATTGTATGAGCTACTTAAAAATTTAAGTAATTTTAGTTAATGCAAAGAGAAGGTTACCATCAATTATTCATCTAGACGGATAGGTAACTTTACCAGTACAGTTGTCCCTTTATCCTCAAAACTAGTAAGCTGGATTGTACCGCCAAGAATATCAATTGATTTTTTGATAATTGCCATCCCTAATCCAGTTCCCGCAATCATCCCAACATTATGAGCACGGTAAAAATGCTCAAATATCTTTTCTTGATCGGCTAAAGGAATGCCTATTCCCTGATCTATAAACTCTAATAAAAGTTTAGGGATACGATCGCTAGTTTTAGAAATCACAAAAGTAATTGCTTCGCCATTTGGCGAATATTTAATTGCATTTGACAATAAATTAGAAATAATTTGTTTGAAGAACTTAGTATCGGTCACTATATTTAATGGTGCATTAATATTTTTAAATAGAACTTGATGTTTTCCACTTCCTAGGAGCTTAGTCTGTTCAATTATTTCCAGACAGAAATCTTCTAGATTAATTTCTTCTAAACGTAAATCAAATTTTCCAGATTCAGTTTTACCAATAATCAACACTTCTTCTAATAAGTTAGTCATCCCTCTAACTTCGCGCTGGATTTTATCAATCCTCTCTAACTTTTTTTCGTCAGACATTTTATGTCCGTAGTTTTTCAGTAAATCACTAGCTGTTTGAATCGTCGCCAGAGGCGTACGAAATTCGTGGGAAGCCCTAGAAATAAATTGAGATTTTAATTCATTTAGTTCTTTCTCTTTAAGTAATGCTCTCTCTAATTGGTTTAGACTTTGTTCAAGTTGTTGAGTGCGATCGGCAACTTGATATTCTAGATTTTTATTAAGATCTTGAACCCGTTCAAATAATTGAACTTGTTGAATGGCGATCGCTACATGATTGGCTAATTGTCTAAGCAGATCTATTTCAAATTCTTCCCACTGACGCGGCATGAAACATTCGTGAGCAATTAATAATCCCCATAACGTGTCTCCAAATGAAATGGCTGCTACAATATTTGCCTTAACTTGAAATTTCTGTAAAAGCTCTTTATGGCAAGGAGTCATTTCAGCTAAATTGACATCATTAATACTAGAGATAGATCTATTTTGATATTTTTGTACGTAATCTTGATTAAAACATGGATATTCAATCGCATATCCAAGAATTGATAACAATGGATCATTAACCGCTTCTACAACAAATACACCACTCCAATCCTCTTGAAACTGATAGATTACAACACGGTCAGTACGTAGTAACTTCTGGGCTTCTTTTACTGTAATTGTCAGAATCTGATCGAGATTTAATTCACATTGAATTTTGAGCAAAATTGCATTTAATAAACGTTCTCTTTCATTTTGGTATCGAAGTTGTGTTTCGACTCTTTTGCGTTCAGTAATATCATAATAACTACTTAGATACATACGTTTGCCTTTGTATATAATCAGTCGAGTGAAAACTTGAACATCTTTAAATACACCACTTTGGTGACAGATACTTGTTTCTACAGTCAGGGCTTGACCAGTTTCTTGAAGCTGCTGTAATCTTTGCAAAGCTTTGTCATGTTCTGTGCGGTCAGGATACAAAAGATTTGTAAAATCTCTGCTAGCATTTGCTTCTGAGATCGTATATCCCGTAAGACTTTCCATTCCAGGATTGTAAATTGCAAAGTAGCCATTGTCATCGCTAAAAGTTATTCCTTCTTTAATTGATGTTAGAACTGTACGTAACTTTTCCTCACTTTCACGCAATCTTTGAGTCGATTTTGCTTGATCGGTAATGTCGGTTTGAATACCAATATAGTTAGTGAGTTCGCCATAATCGTTAAATACTGGCGCAATATATAAATCGTTCCAAAATGGTGTGCCATCTTGACGATAGTTGAGTAGTACAGCATGGCATTCCCGCTTTTCTTGAATCGCCTTACGCAGATCTAAAATGCCGATTTGATGGCAATCACTTCCTTGCAAAAATCGACAATTACGACCAATCACGTCTGATGAACTGTAACCTGTGATCCTCTCAAAGCTGGGATTTACATAAATTATTGGATTGTCAGAATGAGTAGCATCAGTAATTACAATTCCGTTAGAGCTTGCGGCGATCGCCCGTTCTCGTAATCGCAAAGATTCTTCTGCTTGATTGTGATCGTCTATATCCCCTAAAGTTAAATTTGAAACTTCACTAACATCATGGCTAAATTGATATTTATTGGAATATTGAATTTTAGATTTAGCTATTGTTAAACTTGTAATATCATGACAAGTTCCAATAATCTGTGGCAAATTACTATGCAAATCAATTTTTAGAGACAAAGAAATTGCTAAAAGGTGATTTGTGTCCGAATCAAGACTAGCTTCATAATCAACACGTTTTTGAGATTTTAAGCATTGACTAACATAGGTATTTAATAACTGACAAAACTCTCTTGTTAAACATTCATGAGGCTCTAAACCAATAATATCAAAGGATTTATCGGCAATATCTTTTCCAAAGACAAGATGCAAAAAGGTAATATTTGCAAATGTAAAGCGCAGTTTAAAATTTTGGTCAGTTATTGCTAATACATCAGTATTTGATTCAACCGTCAAAACAAAGACTCCACAATAAATATGATCTAGGATATTTTGCATAACAGCTAAATCCCTTGCCAAATAATGATGCTGCACTGATTCTATAATAATTAATAGAAAATAGAAGAGAAAGCTTTACTCTCACCTCGTTTTCCTATTAATTATTATACTTTCGACATATTGCTTAACTCACAAGCCAAAAGAGCAAGGCTAACCTGACATATACAATTCATCTGTAGAGGTTTTATAATTAATTAAGTAATATTATTTACGTTAATTTTGTTATGAATTTAAAGCTCTCAGTTCCTTCCATCGGTTGTTCTAGCTGTATTGAGACTATTACAAAAGCTATTCAATCGGTCGATACCTCCGCAGTAATTACGGGAGACTCGGCAAGCAAATCCTTAGATATTGAAAGTCAGTTACCAGAAGTAAAAATACGTGAACTAATCACGATCGCAGGTCATAAAGTCGCATAGAGTGAAACCTTCATCATTGCTGATGGTTTCGCCTTAGTTCAACCGTCATCAATGGGTGAGTTTAAAGATCGCAATATTCACCTTTAGGAGCGTTAAAATCACCAGACTTACCTCCGCTCTTATGCACGAGTCTCGTATTCGAGATAACCATAGTTTTTTCTAAGGACTTAGCCATATCATAGAGCGTCAAAGCGGCGATTGTAGCAGCAGTCATTGCCTCCATCTCCACTCCAGTCTCAGACTTAGTTTTAACTTCCGCTTCAATTTGATAGCCAGGAATATTTTCATCCAGCATAATTTTGACATCGACACTAGTCAAGTTAAGTGGATGACACATGGGAATCAAGTTTGAAGTTTGTTTTGCCGCCATAATGCCTGCCAGTTTAGCCGTACCCAAAACATCCCCTTTCGGTAAATTGCCCGCTTGGATTGCATCCAATGTGGTTGTTTTCATGGATATTTCGCACATGGCGATCGCCCGTCTCACCGTTTGCGGTTTATGAGTCACATCCACCATCTGAGCATTACCACTTTGATCGAGATGAGCGAGTGACTGAAGAGTATCCGTATCCATAAAAGCTTTGCCGAAATTAGCACGATAATACAAAAAAGTAAAAATAAAATGAAGCCCTAGTTAAACTCTTCACTTAGTACAAAAAGTTTACTCGAATTATGACTGAGACAGTAAAGATCGATCTTTATGCCAACAATCTCGATTTAACCAAAAAGATTGCCTCTCAACTTGCTCAACTTGTTACAGCAGGCACAATTATTTTGCTCAATGGCAATCTTGGTAGTGGCAAAACTACTTTTATGCAATCATTTGGTCTTGCCCTCGGTATCAGTACAACGATCACTAGTCCCACTTTTACGCTGATTGATGAATATACCGAAGGTCGTTTACCTCTCTATCACATCGATCTCTATCGCCTAGAACCAGCTCAAGTTCCAAGTCTTCATCTAGAAGAATATTGGCGCGGCGAAGACTTCCCCCTCGGTGTTGTCGCGATCGAATGGGCAAGTAAATTACCAAACATGCCAACGAAGCATCTCGAAATAAATCTATCAGTCCCGATGCGATCGGCATCTAGCGAAAGATCGCTAAATCTCAAAAGACTTAACCTCGATCCTGACGAAGAATATTTAGAAGATTTACCTGAAGATCGCCTGATTGAATTAATTGCGCTGGGTTCACCCTATATTGAAATTCTCAGACAGTTTCAAGAAGGTTATTCCACATTACTACCAAAAGTTGATGACAGAGAATAAGAGAGGTTTCTCATAAAATTTGCTTACTTTACATCCCGATTTATAGCTATAGCAAAAGGAATTAAGACATAAAACCCAGAAGAGAATTGAGGTGATTCGCACCTCAATTCTCTTCACATAACTTGACTGCTAAGTAGCTAGAATTAAGTATAAAACCCAAAACCCATGGCGCACGCACAGCGTACACCATGGGTTTTGACTCTGGTTTTTAATTATGCCCAACGACTTATTAAGTGCTAAGGATAAGTAATAAATCTCAAATATCAACCTCGATCGCTTTTCTTATCCTTATCTAAGTCTAAATAACTAGATGGCTCTGGTTCACCCTTACCTTTAACTTCATCTTGAAATCCACGCAAAGCTTGCCCCACACTACGACCAATTTCGGGTATACGCTTTGCCCCAAAAATTGCCACACCTACAAGTGAAATTACAATTACCTCTGGCCAGCCAATTCCAAACATTTCCTTAAATCTCCTCAAACGCATCTGCTATTCTTTTATTCTCTACGCAAATGACAAATAAGCGCACCTAAAAACTAATGGAATCAACCATTACTTGGACACTTGGCAGCACCGATCCTGATGCTGAAGCAAATCTTGCTCGTATTTCTCAATGGTGGTCAGCCCTTGCTGGTCAAGAAATCATCTGGCAACAGCGTCCATTAACCGAAACAACAGATCGTTTGGAGATCGACTGGAGTAAGCAAGCCCTTGACGAAACCTTCACGATCCAAACTCCCACCTTAAGAGGTATTACCCTCTATTGGTATAAACCCAATAGCCCTGATGAGCGAAACATCACTGTCGGATACCTTCAACTCAATCTCTTTAACCAACAGCTAGATATATTGCCATCATCAGGCAGAAATTATCAACTACGCATTACCCTGCCAAAAATTGTTTACCAAAAAGTGCAAATTACTGATCCTCAATTTGGTAGTCTTACTCAACCTAATGGCGACATCGTTTTACTTTTCCGAGATGAAAAGCAGCGCATTGAAATTCAGATAGATCTAAACGCCGCAAACTCTGTCCTGCTTCAGCAAAAGCTTTCGCAATCCTAGAAAATTTGCAGGAACGCTTTACAAATCAATAATTTCATGGGCTTCAAAACTTCCTATCAAGGAAATAATCAAGGCAACCTAGTTAAACCAAGGCTTGTCATCAAGTCATTAATATTAGTGAAGCATAGAGCATTTTAATGAAATTAAACTCATGCTTTGTCCTATGATCTGTTCATATTTGGCAAAAAAATTGATCCGTGGGTAAATCTATGGCACTTCAAGAACTCCCTCCTCCGATTAATCCCCGTCAGATGGATATCCTTCGTGCAGTAGCCGCAATGGCTTGGGCTGATGGAAAGCTTGAGCCTGATGAGATCCGTATGATGCTTGATGAGTTTGCTGTTCTATTTGCCAAGAATGAGACAGAGCGAAACTCCCTAAAGACTCGACTGAGAGATTACCTAGGACAAAATATTCCACTTGAAGAAGTTATCCCAAACATCAAAAGTATTGAAGACCGAAAATTAACTCTGAGACTTGGATATCAAGTCATCCAAGCTAGCCGTCGTAGTCCTGATGAACCAATGGTAAATCTAGATGAAGCAGCAGCTTACCAAAGATTAGTCAGAATCTTAGACCTGCCACAAGAAGTTGTGGCTAATATTGAAGCATCAATAGCGCCTCCAGAAGATTTTCATCCCAACGGAATTATCAAAGCATTAGCATTGAGGTTTCATAAACTACTTAACAGTTAATCTGATTTATTAAGTGTTTGTGCTTAGACTCAGCACTTATCGCTACAAATTCAGATAGAGTAATTAATTAAAGCCAAGTTTTTAAGAGCTACGAGCAGCTACTATGCGCGACGGAACCGATCTTCAGCAAAAAATCATGTCTGCCCCATTTTTTATGGGGCTGCCTGATGAGGCGGTAGTAAGAGCAACTGCTCATATGGTTACGCGCACTCATCCAGCAGATCAAGTAATTCTGCTAGAAAATGACTGGGGTAACTCGGTTTACTTTATTTTGAGTGGCTGGGCAAAAATTCGCACCTATAACCTTGATGGGAAGGAAATCACTCTCAATATTTTAGGATTTGGCGAAATGTTTGGCGAAATGGCTCCACTCGATCAAGTACCACGATCGACTGATGTAATTACACTTACTCCCACCACGATTGGCAGCTTGCCTGCCTCGGATTTTGTTCACCTCATTGAAACAGAGCCAGCGGCTGGTATACATCTAGCAAGACTGATGGCAAAGCGTTTACGCCAAGTCAACCGACGTTTGCGCCTACGTGAAGCTGATAGCACTTCTCGCGTTGCTGATGTTTTGCTGTTTTTAGCAGAAGGGCAGGGTACGAAAGTCAGTGGCGGCTTGGAAATCCCAAATTTACCGCACCGAGAACTTAGTAGTCTTAGCGGTCTGGCTAGGGAGACTGTCACTCGTGTCCTTGGTAAGCTAGAACGCAAAAATTTGATCCAGCGTATTCCCGATCGCGATGTTTTATATATCCTGAACCCTGAAGGCTTAGAAGCCTTGATGGTCTAGATTGCGAGGAAGCGCTTCTTACTCCCTCCTAATCTGTTATTATTAGGCTCGTTATTTGGTAGGTAAAAAGTATAAATGCTGAATCCAGTTGATTTCAGCGGTAGACCATTTCATTTTGTGGGTATTGGTGGTATCGGCATGTCTGCGATCGCCTATATCTTAGCAAAGCAAGGTTTTACAGTGTCTGGCTCCGATCTTAGTAGTAATCGCATCACTCAAAAGCTACAGGATTTAGGAGTAAAAGTTTTTCAAGGTCATCATGCAGACAATATCGATCTGGCAAATGCGCCACAAATTGTTTGCTCTACGGCTATAAA
>CAIJEA010000509.1 GCA_903819605.1 uncultured cyanobacterium
GGGTTGATAACTATGAAGATGGCTTAGTAGAAATTGGCAAAAACTACCATGATGTCTATCTTTTTGACTTTCGGCTAGGCAAAGAAAACGGATTGGAACTCATGCAAGCTGCCATTAGGATGGGATGCACCAAGCCGATAATTTTGCTGACGGGAGTGGGCGATCGCGAAATTGACCAAAAGGCGATGACATTAGGAGCTTCTGACTATTTAGTTAAGGGGAAATTTTTAAGTGCCACATTACTAGAGCGTTCCATTCTCCATGCGATCGAACGGAAAACATCGGAAAATCACCAGCTAAAACTAGTTTCCGAACTTGCTGCTGTCAATCAAGAACTCAAAGACTTTGCCTATATTGTGTCCCACGATCTCAAGGCTCCATTGCGGGGCATCGCCTCTCTGGCGGATTGGTTGCAAAGTGATTATGGCGATCGCCTTGATGATGAAGGACGCGATATGCTGAGGCTGATGAGTGGTCGGGTCAGGCGGATGAGCGATCTCATTGATGGTGTATTGCAATATTCGCGGGTGGGTCGGGTAAAAGAAAATAAAACTCAAGTGAATCTTTTGCGACTACTCCACGAAACGATAGATACGATCGCTGCGCCTGAAGGGATTCAAATTGCGATCGATACGGAACTGCCGACTTTGTTAACGGAAAAGACGCGAATACAACAGGTATTTCAAAATTTGATCGGCAATGCGGTAAAGTATATGGGTAAGCCAGAAGGTGAAATTCACATCGGTCATTCACAAACAGATGACTATTGGGAATTTTATGTCGGCGATACGGGTGTGGGAATTGAGTCTAGACATTTTGATAAGGTATTCCAAATCTTTCAAACCTTAGTTCCGCGAGATCGGTCTGAGAGTACGGGGGTAGGCTTAGCGATCGTCAAAAAAATTGTCGAAACCTATGGTGGTAAAATTTGGTTAACTTCTGAAGTTGGTCAGGGTAGTACATTTTGTTTTACATTACCCATATTAGAATCTATGCCAGAATCCGTGGTTGAGATACAAAATTCATGAGAAGCTTCGACCCGATTTTGCTTGTAGAAGACGATCTCCTGGATATCATGACCCTCAAGCGTGGTCTAAGAGATATCCATGCCGAAAATCCTCTCTATGTAAGATATGACGGCGAATCGGCTCTAGAGTTTTTGCGAGATTCAAATAATCCCGTCCCTGCATTGATTTTGTTGGATTTAAATATGCCAAGGATGAATGGGCTGGAGTTTCTCAAAATCCTCAAATCCGATTCCGATTGGTGCAAAATTCCTGTAGTGATCTTGACGACCTCTCAAGAAGAACAGGATCGCCTTGCCAGTTTTGAGTTAAGTGCCGCAGGTTATATCGTCAAACCTTTAGAATATCCTGCTTTTGTCGAAAAGCTACTTGTTATCTATCAGTATTGGCGCTTATGTGAAATTCCTAATTTAATTAGCTAATTTATTGCTTCATCTCATTTAAAACTTTATATATGAACTCTTTAATCTCCCCCTATAATTCCACTAATCTTCAGCTTCTATTTGTGGATGACGATCAGATCGATCGCCTAGCCTTTACGCGCTATGTGAAACAATTGGGGCCGCCCTATGACTATACGCTAGCAAGTTCTCTATCAGAGGCGTTAGCTATTCTGCGCGATCGCACATTTCAAATAGCGATTCTCGATTACAACTTAGGCGATGGTCGATCTAACGAGCTATTTCCACTTCTCAAAGAACAAAATTGTCCATTTGTGATCTCGACAGGTAGTGGGGACGAGGAAACGGCGGCAAGATTGATGAGTCAGGGGGCTGCGGACTATCTGATTAAAGATCCCGAACGAAACTATCTTAAAATTTTACCGACTACCATCAGTAAAACCCTGAGTCGTCATCAAACCGAGGGGCAATTAGACTTACTCAATCGTGCGATAAAGAGCGTCAAAGATAGTATCTACATTTTAGATAACCAAGGAAAGCTACAGTACATTAACAATACTCTTGCCGAGTTTAGTAATATTTCTCTTGAACAGGCGCTCGGTCAACCGATTCAAGTTTTAAAACAACCTTTTCTATCGGAATGGTTGGAAAGTCTCCGTCCTTGTGCTGACGAGAATTGTAGTAACGAATCGGAAATAGTGATGTGTCGAACAGATGGCACAAATTTCGTGGCTTTAGTCTCTGAAACTTGCGTTGTCGAAGACCTCCATTTGCATAGGGTTGGGGTCATCCGTAATATCTCTTCTCTCAAGTCAGTTGAATTGGAATTAAGAAATTATCAAGAAAGTTTAGAAAGTATAGTTAAGGAACGGACTGCCGAACTACAGCAAGCGATCGCGGATTTACAGCAAGAAAATCAAGAACGCTTACAAATCGAAGAATCATTGCGATCGAGTCGGGATCAACTTCAGCAACAACAGGAATTTTTTAAATTAGTCATTGATAGTAATCCCAATTTGATTTTTGTGAAAGATTGGGATGGTCGCTATCTGCTTGCCAATCAAACTATGGCTAAATTTTATAACACCGCAGTTGAAAATCTGGTGGGTATGACAGATGCTGACTTTCATCCCAACACTATGGATGCAGAGCGATTTCTTGAAGAAAATCGCCAGATAATTTCAAGCCAACAAGATATGTTCCTGCCCGAAGAGAAAATATCTCATGCAGATCTTGGTTCTCAATGGCTCCAGTGGCAAAAGCGCCCGATTAAAATATTTGGCAATACAGAAGGAGTTTTGGGAGTAGGCGTAAATATTACGGCTCGAAAACAGATCGAGATTACCTTGAGTGAGAGTCAGCAACGCTTTGAGTCTCTAGCCGCAGTTGCTCCTGTGGGCATTTTTCGCACTAATACCAATGGTGACGCGATCTATCTCAACGATCGCTGGTGTCAAATCGCAGGATTGACCGCAGAAGAAGCGGATGGCGCTAATTGGGCGAGAGCATTGCATCCTGACGATCGCGAAAAAGTTGCCGCAGAATGGTATGCATCGGTGCAGGAGCATCGCCCATTTTATATTGAATGTCGTTTTCAAAAGCCCGATGGCACAGTGTCTTGGGTACTTTCGCAAGCCAGCGCCGAACGCGATATCTATGGCGAAATCATTGGCTATGTGGGGACGATTACCGATATTAGCGATCGCAAACGCGCCGAGACCATCCTGCAAAAACTAGTAACAGGAACTGCCGCCGTTACAGGAGCAAGCTTTTTTGAGGAATTGGTGCGTCACATTGCCGAGGCTCTTGATGTCACCTACGCTGTCGTGACCGAATTTGTTGGCGATCGCTTGGTTACGTTAGGATTCTGGGCAAATGGCAGCTTACAACCTTCTATTTCCTATGTGCCAGCCCAGACTCCCTGCGACATTTCTTTGCAAGAGGGACAATATCATTGTGAGCAATATGTCTCAAAAATCTTTGCGGGAGATCTCGATCTTGTGACCATGCAAGCTGAAAGCTACTTGGGAATTTCCTTGAAAGACGATCGTGGCAGAGCGATTGGTAATCTTTGTATTTTAGATATACAGCCTATTTCCGCAATCAAACGGGTTGAAGCGATCGGCATTTTGCAAGTATTTGCGGCAAGAGCATCGGCGGAATTACAGCGCAAAAATGTTAACGAATCCCTCAATCGCTTAAACCAAGAGTTAGAGATGCGCGTACAACACCGTACTCAAGAAATACAAGAACGGGAGGAACAACTTCGGGATTTCTTTGACAATGCTACTGATTTAATCCAAAGTATATCTCCCGAAGGAAACATCTTATTTGTAAATCGAGCGTGGAAAGCAACCTTAGGCTATAGCGACGTTGAACTAGAAAATTTATCAATTTTTCAAATCATTCATCCAGAAGACCTTAATCATTGTCAGATCGCGATGCAAAATCTATTTGAAGGTGAGCAATGTATAGAAATCGAAACTAGATTTGTAACTAAAGATGGTCGTACTATTGTTGTGGATGGTAATGTGAATTGTCAACAAAAAGATGGCAGACCAATTGCTACTAGAGGAATCTTTAGAGATATTACCGAACGCAAACAGTCAGAAAATGCTCTTCTTGAATCACAGCGTTTCCTGCAACTAATTCTGGATACATTTCCATTGTTTGTATTTTGGAAAGATCGTCAGTCAGTTTATTTAGGTTGCAATCAAAACTTTGCTACAATCGCAGGTTTAAGCCTGTCATCTGAAATAATAGGTAAGACTGACTATGAGATGCCTTGGGGGGAGAGTAATGCGGAGAAATATAGAAATGATGACCATCAAGTCATAACCTCAGGCAACTCTAAACTAAGTATTATTGAAACTCAATATCAGGCAAATGGACAAATTGCTTGGGTAGAAACAAATAAGATTCCTTTGCGTAACTTACAAGGTGAGATAATTGGTGTTTTGGGAACCTATCAAGATATTAGCGATCGCAAGCAAGCAGAAGCCAAATTGCAGCTAGTAAATGAAGAACTGATGAGGGCTACCCGTCTCAAAGACGAGTTTCTTGCCAATATGAGCCATGAACTAAGGACACCGCTCAATTCAATTTTAGGGATGACCGAAGCTCTACAGGAAGAAATATTTGGCAGCATTAATCAACAACAACTTAAAGCATTACAAACTGTTGAAAGTAGTAGTACGCATCTTTTATCATTGATCAATGACATTCTTGATGTGTCAAAAATCGAGGCTGGGAAAATGGTTCTCGATCTAACTTCCACTAATATCCAAAATTTATGTCAATCAAGCTTGTCATTTATTAGGCAACAAGCCCTTACAAAACAAATTCAACTAATTGAGAAAATATCTAAGCGGCTACCAGAAATGATGTTAGATGAGAGGCGCATCCGTCAAGTCTTAATCAATCTTCTGAATAATGCTGTTAAATTCACTCCTGAGCAAGGGATAATTACATTAGAGGTTTCCCAAGTCCAACTTGATGGATATGCAACAAGCCAAACGGAGCCTGCATGGTATCTCCGAATTGCTGTGATTGATACAGGGATTGGGATATCCTCAGAAAATATTCATAAGCTCTTTCAACCTTTTATTCAAATCGATAGTACTCTAAATCGTCAATATCAGGGTACGGGCTTAGGGCTAGCATTAGTCAAACGTATAGTTGAACTGCATGGGGGAAATGTGGCTTTGACTAGTGAATTAGATGTGGGTAGTTGCTTTGTAATTAATCTTCCACTTACTACAGATTTGCCAGTCCTTGAAATACCAACTGGATTCGGCTCCGAAGTAGAACCTATTATGGATCAGAGTCAATCAAGGCAATTAGAATCCCCATTAATCTTGTTAGCAGAAGATAATGAAGCGAGTATCACTACATTCTCCAGCTATCTAGAAGCTAAAGGCTATCGCCTTATCTTGGCAAAAGATGGGCAACAGGCAATCAATCTGAGTAAAGCCTATCATCCTGACCTAATTTTGATGGATATCCAAATGCCTGTTATCGATGGACTAGAAGCAATCAAGCAAATCCGTCTTGAACCTGACTTGGTTGATATTCCTATAATTGCATTGACGGCACTGGCGATGACAGGCGATCGCGAAAGATGCCTTGAAGTTGGAGCTAGTGATTACTTAGCTAAGCCAGTTAAGCTAAAGGCTTTAGATAAAATGATTCAAACATGGTTGACCAATTAAACCTCAGTGGTGGCGCTTTGCGCCGCCACTGAGGTTTAATTCTTATGTAATCGGCGTAGTCTCATGAAAATGTCTGTAGTCGAGATACCGATGTCCATCATTTCCCATATGAATCACATCAACAAAACGGCGATCGAATATGAGATTTCGAGATGCATACATATGCCGAGCATGGAGTGTTCCCTCGATTGTTTCATCGATGCCAGTGAGAGATACGAGAATTTGAGCATGTAATCTCTCCATTGTTGCAGTTTCCATACCGAACAGTGGGCTGCTCTCATCGATTATATGCATGACTGTCCACGATAATAGAAAGACAGGAGATTGATTGCGTACTAATTTTAGCTCATGTAATCGCCTCATCATATGCCCTTCAGCACTAATCTCATCGATCATCAGATAAACGCTCAACTTCGCTTCGAGAATGTTATTTCTTCTCTCATTGGCAGTGCGGAACATCAGCGTGGGAATGCCATTGTATTGATGGATAGTTGCCACTCGACTAAACATTACTCGCGCCGAAGATTTTGCAAATCTGGCAAAGGCAATTCCTGTAATTACAGCAAATAACATTAAGCTAGCGATTGATTCTAGCGTAACTAGTAGATTTGCGTAGAGCGTATCGGGATGCATTACTCCATAACCAATAGAAGCTAGAGTCTGCACGCTAAAGAAAAAAGATTCCAAAAAGCCGATATTATTCATTCCACCGATCGCATTAGAATCTAGGAGATAGAGAAATGCAAAAACAGTATTAAGCAGTATATTTAAAAGCGCCACGATCGCCGCAAATCCGATCCAAGGGATCGTTAACATCAGGTGATAAGGATCGCGGAAATAGGAATACCAAGAATTGCCACCGACAACTTGAAGCACTCCTTCTCGCTGTTCCAGTTTAATTATTGAACGATCGAGCTTACGTTTGACTCTCATATACGCCTTGCCTTGCTAATGTATCGCCTTATGTAAGTAGCTAGGCGCAATTAAATATAAAACCCCAAAACCTGTGGTGCACGCTGTGCGTGCACCACAGGTTTTGGCTCTGTTTTTTAATTATGCCTAGCTACTTATTATCTAGCATCTTTCCATTCATGTTAGTATGGGCAGCGCTTTCCGCAGTCCATACTAAACTTAAAATGATTCAAGTTCATACTTATTCTGAGTTACTGACTGGTCATCTTGTCAGCCGCTACAAACGTTTTTTTGCAGACATAGAGCTTGATAATGGGGAAATAATTACTGCCCATTGTGCCAATACGGGACCAATGACAGGCGTATGTAAAATTGGAAGTCCTGTTTTAGTATCCTATCATCCCAGTCCTAAGCGCAAGTTAGCTTATAGTTGGGAAGCAATTTACATAGATGGGCAATGGATAGGAGCAAATACTAGTCTTCCCAATCGTGTTATCGGTCATATGCTCGATCGCCACTTACTTCCAGAACTAGAACCCTACACAACAGTTAAGGGTGAAGTCGCCTATGGGAGTGAAAAGAGTCGGATCGACTTCTTATTGACTGATTCTAATAGTGAGAGAAAAACCTATGTGGAAGTTAAGAACACAACTTGGTGCATTGGAAGTCTAGCTATGTTTCCTGATACGGTGACAACTAGAGGACAAAAACATGTCCGCGAACTTATATCGGTAATAAACGAAAACACCTCTGCGGCTTTAATATTTTTTATCAATCGTGGAGATTGCGATCGCTTTGCCGCAGGAGCAGAAGCCGATCCTGAATATGCCATGTTACTTAATAAGGCGATCGAAAAGGGCGTAAAAATATTGCCATGCCGATTTCAGATCGAGCCAACAAAAATTACATATCTGGGTTTAGCAAGCCTCTAGCAGTGAATCCAGAAGATAGAGGAGGCAGGAATTACCTCCTCTATCTATTTAGTTCTTACATATCCGTAAAAGGTCTTACGATTTTCCAGAATGTGTAGGGAACTCCAAGACTCAAAACAAAATAGACTGCCAATTCTGCCATAGGTCAATAGATATGTTCTATGTGAAAATGCTAATCCCTAGCATTTGCTAATGGATATGATTGTAATATACAACACTGTTCATCTTTTAGCTATCTCCAGATGGGTGATGTAGCAATTGGCGATCGGGCAAATTGTCA
>CAIJEA010000510.1 GCA_903819605.1 uncultured cyanobacterium
ATTCTTTAATATTAAGAAGATCTGTTCCATCCTCACCTGTTAAGGCGGAAGGAGAATCTCTTCAAGTTCCTGTTAATAAAGGGGATTTAGGGGTGTCTCTGCCCGATCCTATCAAGCTAGAAATCTTTAACAATCTCTTTCAATCGATTGCCGAACAAATGGGATTTACCCTGCAAAATACGAGCGCTAGTGTGAATATTCGCGAGCGCTTGGATTTCTCCTGTGCAATTTTTGATGGTGAGGGAGAATTAGTTGCTAATGCGCCACATATTCCCGTGCATCTTGGTTCGATGGGGGAAAGTGTGAAAGCGTTGATCGGCGATCGCGGTAATAATATTCATTTAGGTGATGTTTTCGCTACGAATAACCCCTATAACGGCGGCACGCATTTACCTGATATCACAGTAATTACGCCCGTTTTTATTGGTACTAACGAAAAGCCGAGTTTCTATGTTGCTTCGCGAGGACATCATGCGGATATTGGCGGCATCACCCCAGGATCGATGCCTTCCAATAGTACGAATATTAAAGAAGAAGGAATTCTCTTTAACAATTTTTCACTTGTGACCAGTGGTAAGTTTTGTGAAGTGGAAACTTTAGCCTTACTAAATTCTAGTGAATATCCAGCCCGTAATCCTGCTCAAAATCTTGCTGACTTGCAAGCGCAGATTGCCGCCAATGAATGTGGGGCGAGAGAACTTCAGCTTATGGTCGATCGCTATGGTGCGGCAACGGCGCAAGCCTATATGGGATTTGTCCGCGACAATGCTGAGGATGCAATTCGTAAGGCGATCGCCCAACTTGCTCAGACATGGAACAACGAAACTGAACGCAAATTTCTTTATCCAATTGATAACGGCAGCCAGATTTCGGTGTCGATCAGTCTGAATGTTGAAGCACGAACAGCCAGAATTGATTTTACAGGCACTTCCGATCAGCTTGAAAATAATTTTAATGCGCCCCTTGCGGTTTGTAAGGCAGTTGTCTTGTATGTTTTTCGTACCCTCGTTGATGATGAGATACCTCTGAATGCTGGCTGCCTCGTTCCTTTAGAGATTATTGTTCCTGAAAACTCTCTGCTCAACCCCACTTATCCTGCGGCGGTGGTGGCAGGGAATGTTGAGACTTCACAGGCGATCGCTAATGCTTTATATGGTGCGCTCGGTGTGATGGCTGCATCGCAAGGCACGATGAATAACTTTACCTTTGGCAGCGATCGCTATCAATATTACGAAACTATTTGTGGCGGATCGGGTGCGGGGATTGATTTTGATGGTACTGATGCCATCCAAACCCACATGACTAATTCCCGACTTACCGATCCTGAAATTCTAGAATGGCGATTTCCTGTACTTTTGGAAGAATTTGCAATTCGTCCCCATAGTGGTGGCGCAGGAAATCATCGTGGTGGGAATGGCGTTATCCGTCGGATTAAGTTTCTTGAGCCAATGACAGCAGCCATTTTATCGAGTAGTCGAGCGATCGCTCCATTTGGACTAAATGGAGGTGAACCTGCGATGATTGGGCGTAATTATGTGATTAAAAATGATGGAGCGATCGTAGAGTTACCAAGTACTGCCACAGTTCAAATGGAAGTTGGAGATACCTTTGTAATCGAAACTCCTGGTGGCGGTGGTTATGGATAATGCATAATCCTTCTAAGTAACTGGGCATAATTAAAAAACAGATTAAAAACCTGTGGCGCACGCGCAGCGTGCGCCACAGGTTTTTTGGTTTTATATTTAACTGCGCGCAACTACTTAACTTGCTAGCCCTATCTGTAAAGTTTTGAGAACTGCTGACATATCATTGTTCAAAAGCGCATTTACATTTAGCCATAAGCCTCTAAATTCTCGGCTACAAATGATTCCTGTAGCATCGGGTTCTAGTTTCTCGTATTTGCCATTTTCTAAAACAAACCAATCAATTTGACGATCTAATGTCCGCCAGACAATGTATTCTTTTACGCCATTACGTTCATAGGAGCATTTTTTGCTGTGTAGATCGTAGGAAACAGTACTAGCCGCAATTTCGGCAATTAGTTCGGGTGCGCCAGTAATGTAGCCATCAGTATCGACTTGGGCATTGCCACCAACCCGAAATAGCACAGCATCGGGTTGAGGTTCGTTATCCCGATCAAGGCGCACTGTTGGCTCGATCCCAACTTCTAGTCCTGAGATCGAGGCTTGATATGTTCCCAGCCAAGTAATGATGTTACTGTGAGGTTTACCATGGGGGGTAAAGCGTAAGGGAGATGCCACGTGTACAATGCCTTCGATTAGTTCTGCTTTTTTGATATTAGATGCTGTATAACGACGTTCAAATTCATCTCGATTCAAGCGATCGCCGTTTTCGAGAATAGTTATTGATGATTGAGAGTTAGCAATAACCATAGTTATTAGAGATGCTGATTTTAAATATTCTATCAAATACCTAGTAGTTTTTAATGATTAGGATGGGCGGCGCGAAGCGCCGCCCATCCTAGTCTCTTGCTCACTGCCCAGATGAGCATATAATGAGGTCGATCTCTAATTTTTGATTTGGAGCGATCGCCAATGCAAGCAGAACCTGTGCAATATTTGCGCCTCGATCTTGAAGTTTCTGTGACCTATAGCGATGTTCTCAAAGGCTTAGATGCTTGGTTTGAATTGGAACTTATTTCTGAGGTGGATTTTCGATGGCGCAACGCTCGGCGATCGGCTAATCATCTAAACATTGTGGCGCGTCAAAATGATGCGATGTTGCAAGGTTTAAATATTTGGCTAGAGCTAGGTTTACTAAATGATGCACAAGTCAGGTTGATTGGCAAAACCCGCTTGAATTGTGAGATTAAATCGGAAGCACCTGAGGTTATAACTTCGCGTAAAAGTTTACCAATTTCTGAACCAATCTCCCGTTCTGGCAATATCTCTGGTTCGCGATTGCCGCGATCGCCTATTTCCCCAACTCCTTCGGTCAAAGTAAAAACTCCTCCAGAACCTAGTAAGGTTGCGCAAACATTGCGATCGCTATTCTCAGAATTCAGTACCATGTGGTTGCTATTTTTGGGAGTGTTTCTTGTAGTTGTTTCGTCAGGATTGCTAGCGGCTAGTCAGTGGAATAACTTTGCGTCACAGGGGCAGTATTTACTGCTATTGAGCTATACCTTGGGATTCTTTGGTGTGAGTTTCTGGACTAGCAAAAATGAGCGCTTGCGGATGACCACTCGTGCTTTGCAATTGGTGACGCTGCTATTGGTTCCTGCTAACTTCTGGGCAATGGATGGTTTGGGTTTGTTAACCAATCCTACGGGAATCGGACTAGGTGCGATCGCAGGTTGTTTGCTTTCGGGGATTACCATCTTTCTATTGCAAACATCTTTTGTATTTCATGAAGCGCAAGCAATTTCCATAGATAGTAAGCCCAGAAGAAGGACTCAGCGACAACTCAGCCAGCTTTCGATTGCGGCTATTTTATTATTAAGTTGGCTACATCTTGGTTGGATACTATCCGCATACTCTCCATTAATTGCCGTCTATTTAGGCATTGCAGGTATCGCAACTTCCACATTTTTAAATCGACAGCAAGGTCTAAATACTGCGGATAGTTCGACATTTCCGCTAGCCTTAATTACTGGAGCCTATAGCACCATATTGCTGATCGGTAGAGCGCTGCTGTTTGGGAATGTGTCAGTGTTTAAATTAGGCATGGCATTTGGAGTCTGCGGCTGGGTTTTAGTTCAAATCACTAACAAAGCAGAAAGACTGCGATCGCCTTCACCTAAAAAAGATTCGGCTATTCCAAATACTTCGGCAAGTTCATTCCAATCTAGTTTAGGGAAAATCTTACTGGGCTTAGGTTGGTTGGTATCGGTTTGGGATAAATATCCTTGGCAAACCTTCACGATTAGTGTATTGATTGCATGGCTGCTATGCGATCGCCTATTGAGACTGGAAAAACCAATTGATTTAACCTATTTATTCTTTTGGGGGCTACAAATTCTCTGGTTAGGGCAAAGATTAATTCCTGAAGCTTGGCGAATTGCTTCAACTCAGCAATTACTAAACTTTTTTCAAACTAGTTCTGCAATTAGTTTGTTTGGGGTCTTACTATTTCCCTACCTGATATTAGCTTTGATTATCGGGGCAATCTATCGCGATCGCCAAAAGAATGCGCTAGCAATTAGGGCTGAGTTATTGGCTTTGGGATTTGGCGTTCTACTTAATACTCTGACCTATCCCTATATTTCCACCATATTCGTAAATTTAACTCTTTCAGCGATCGCCCTATTTATTGTTCAAGTCAAGCGATCGGCTGCTAGCAAAGACTTGCATAGTCTAGTTTATTTCACCCATATCATTAGTCTTAGTGCCATCTTCTCAGGTATTTTCTTCTTCACCCGTGCTACTTCTATCTTTGGCTGGGTTGGCTTTCTCTTAGTCACCATGCTCGTTGAATGGACTTTAGTTTTAGGCATTGGGAAATTTAGTCCGCACCCTCAAACGATCTCGGAAGGGTCAGAGGGTGCGGGACATCTTCATCTTCAAGCATGGCGTGATAGTGCATGGCATATTGGCGCAAGTCTTGCCGCTCTTAGCTATATTTTGCTCTGGAATTCGGCGATCGCCGCTCAGAATATTCGTAGTGGTGAATCGCTAGCGGCTACAAGTTATTGGGGTGTGGCTTGGTTATCAGTGCCAATATCACTAACCTTTTTAGGGACTTGGCGCGAATTTGCCGATCGCGATCTGGCGATTAAGCTCAGCATTGCTGGTCTGGCGATCGCACAATTTTTAACATGGAGTGGTGATGGTTCCCGTGTTATTGGTTTGGGGATTGCCTTTGGTTTGATGCTAGTAAATACCCGCCGTAGCGAATCGCTCCTCACTACTTTTAATACTGTTGGTTATGGTCTTTTGTTTATTGCGGCGTTACTTTGGCAATTTAAACTTGGTGATGGCGCGATCGCGCAGTTGACCTTTGGCATTAATGGGGCAGTGATCGGTGTTTTGCTGTTGTACGTTCTCAATCATTGGCTTAAATATCGTCGCGATCGCCATGTTCCCGATCTGGATTTGATCTTAAATCAATCCTATTCTCAGGCTTTTGATATTTGGGCAGCAATACTTTCCGCAGCAATCCTCATTTTCCAAACAGGCTTAGCAATTCTCATTTTTGCATTTAATCAAGATAATCTGCTATTTGTCCAGCTCTTACCAAGCACAATTTTAGTGACTTTGGGATTGGTTTATCGTGTTTGGCAAGCAGGACAAGCACCGCCTTTCTGGACTGAGTGGGGGATTGCATGGAGTATTGAACTTCTAACTTCAGGTGCGATCGTGATTACCAAAGGGTCGGCAATCGAGCTGGCGATCGCCAATCTGGCGCTGGGATTTATTTCGCAGCTATTAGGCGATTGGTGGATGAAACGCACTGGTGATGGGACAAACAAAGGTGAATATCCCCAGAGTTGGCATATTATTCCTTTGATTTATGGTGTGTTAGGTTCTCTATTGAGGATTGGGAATTTTAGCGGTCTATCTGGACTCTTCTCCCTAAGCACCTCTCTCATCGGTATTGGGGTCGGACGCAGAGCTTCCCAATCCAATCCCATTTTTAAAGTGCTGACCTATCTCTCAATGGCGATCGCTACTTTCTCGGCCTATGAATTGCTTTTCTATCAAATGGTGGCGAATTCTCACGGTGGCAGCCTTGGCGATGGCATGGTGATTTTAGCGACATTAGGCTGCGCGATCGCCTATGCCTACAAGATTTTTGCGAACTGGATCGAGCCATATTTAAGAATTTCAACCAAAGAAGTCGGTATTTCTGCTCATCTGCATTGGACTGCGAGTGCTATTTTTCTCGTCTTAGGTAGCTATTTTAATCCGTCGATAACAGGTGGATCGCTTGGCGGTGGCATTGCGATCGCTTTGACTGCCTATACGATCGCTCAAGGAAGATCTCCCCTAGCCCCGCTTAAGAAGGAAATAGATTTAGTCCCCATTCTTAAGGGGGATTTTTGGGGGGCAAATATTTGGATTTATACAGGAATAGCTACTGCGATCGGTGCGCTCGCCTATTTAATCTATTTTGCCTTCCCAAATCCTTGGTTAATTACCAACTTCATCCAGCCCTATGCTGCCGCGATCGCTTGTGCTTTTGCGGCACTTCTCTATCTACCACCTTGGCAAAAATGGGGCTGGTCGGAAGAACCTTGGCATAACTCCGCTTTCGCATTACCGTTGATTTTTACGTGCATTACGAGCAATGCGATCGCAGCGCCCTGTATCATCATCGTTGGTATCTTCTATGCTATCTATGCCAAAGTTCAGCAGCAAATTCGGATTACCTACATTTCAGTTTTGCTCTGGGATTGGGCTATTCTTCAGAATGTATCGCTAAGTCTATATGACAGTTCAAGATTCAATTTGTTAATCTATGCGGCGGCGATCGGTTTCTCTGGGCTGTACTTTGCTCAAGTCGAACCTACAATGCGATCGCACAATAGTAGAGCTTTACGCCATACTCTGCGAAGTTTACTTGGTGGCGGAATGAGTCTAATTGCCTTTTTGTATTCTTTCAACGATCCGAGTATTGCCTTCTTGACTTGGATTTTGAGTTCCATCTTTATCATCGCAGGGCTAGGATTGCGCGTGAGAGCCTATCTATTCACAGGAACGCTTACTTTCATTTTGCTAGTTCTCACCCAAGCCGTGATTTTAGTTACCCAATATTCTTTCTTAATGTGGGCACTAGGTATCTTTGCAGGGATTGGTTTTATTCTCGTTGCTGCTAATTTTGAAGTGCGACGCGATCGCATTTTGGCGTTGTTTAGAAACGTAGCGATCGAGTTGGAAGCTTGGGAGTAAGATGGAGAAGCGATCGCCTACCCCATATGTTAATGGAATGACTTGAGTAGCGATCGCTAGTACTATTTATTTTCTATTTTTGGACGATCGCTAAACCTCATAGTCCAAGTATGAAACATCAAATTGTAGCTATAAGGCTGATTTTAAGCATTCCGATTAACTTATTGTTTCAAAAGTCTGTTTTTGTGAATGTTTGAGGGTTAAGATAATAGCTCAAAATTATAATGCTGACTGTGGAGTAACGAAAGTGACCTATCTTGAAAAAGCCCTAAAAGATGGACACGCTGAGATTGTGGGTGATGGCAAGCAACAGAAAATATTTTACAAAGCTGTTGATCATAGCGAGCGTTACACTGATCCTGAAGAGCAAGTTAGGGCTGAGTTTTGGGCAGAACTCGTTTATCGTTATCAATATGAGCCTATAAGAATTGGAATTGAGATAGTTGTACCCGATCGCACTCCCTCAGATCGTGCGGATTTAGTTGTATTTCGGGATGATGAGCGCAAACGTCCCTATGCGGTAGTTGAATGTAAGCGCGATGGAATTACAGATTCGGAGTTTACTCAAGCGGTTGAACAAGCTTATGGGAATGGAACTTGGGCAAAGTTTCGTGCTGACTATGTGATGGTGGTAGCAGGTTCTACTCGGCGGGTATTAGATTGTACGGATAATTATGGGGCGCTGGAACGAGATAAAAATATTGTTGCTGATTTACCGATCAAATACGGTAAGCCTGAAGAGTATAAGTTTAGAAAGAATGGCAATCTGGATATTCAGGCTGTTAATAAGGAAGCCTTGATTTTAGCAATTCGTAAATGTCATCAAACGCTCTGGGGTGGTGGGCGGTTGTCTCCTCCTACAGCATTTGGTGAATTATGTAAGTTGATCTTTGTCAAAATTAGTGATGAGAAATCTCCTCGCAAGAAAGGAGAACCCTATGAGTTTCAGATTAAAACCCATGAAGAGAGTCGTCGTTTAGCGGAACGGATTAGATCGCTTTACGATAAACAGAAAGAGAAAGATCCAGAAGTTTTTACAGAAAATATCAAGGTTGATGACAGCATCATTCGGACAATCGTTTCTCACTTGGAAAGTATCAATCTAAATAAAACCGATCTGGATACGAAAGGGGTTGCTTTTGAGCAATTCATGGATGGGTTTTTAAGGGTGATTTTGGACAATATTTTACGCCGCGTGAAATTATTGAGTTTACAGTGGCGATGATGGAACCAACCCATGAGGATATTGTGCTTGATCCTGCCTGTGGGTCGGGTGGTTTTTTGCTGTATGCGTTGGATGCGGTGCGGCGAGAGGCTGATGAATATCACGAGCTAAATAGTAAGGAACATTTCAATCATTGGCATGATTTTGCTGAAAAGCGTTTGTTTGGGATTGAGATTAATGAGGAGATTACTCGCGTTGCCAAGATGAATATGATCTTGCATGATGACGGACATACCAATGTGATCGGGGAGGATGCGCTGCGACCGATGGAGCGATTGACGGCTCATAACAAGGGTTTTGATGAAAATCGGTTTACATTAGTGCTGACTAATCCGCCTTTTGGAGCAATGGTGAAGAAGGATGAAAAGCCTTATCTAGAAAGCTATGATTTAGCAAATATTTCTTTTACGGTGAAAAAATCGACTAAATCAGATCCGAAGGCTGGAAAGAAGGCAATCAAGGCAAAAACATCTGTAAAAACGGAAATTCTATTTTTGGAAAGGGTGCATCGGTTTCTCAAGGCGGGAGGGAGAGCGGCGATTGTTTTACCTGACGGCATTCTCACTAATTCATCGCTTCAGGGTGTGCGTGATTGGTTGTTAGAGAATTTTCAATTATTGGCGGTGGTGAGTTTGCCACAGACTGCATTTTCACATTTTGGAGCGGGGGTAAAGGCTAGTTTGGTATTTTTGCGAAAGCGGAAGCCAAAGGAGAAAGCTAATGATGATGAGGCGATCTTTATGGCTGTGGCGGAAAACATTGGCTATGATGCGACTGGACGCAAAAGCATGAAGGTGGTAGATACTCAGATTAATGGCGATACAAAAATAGAAATTCAACGCTGTGATTTGTTTGATCGCCGAGTTCCATATCGAAAAGAAGGTGATGAGTGGGTTTCGGAACCAGATAGCGTTCTACCAAATTCGGGAATTCTTGCCCAGTATCGGAAATTCAAGCAAAATCCTCAACCTTTTTTCGTCTAAGCCCCGTTGATGGTGAAGCATATTGTTTTGCTGTCACACGGGGCGAAAGTAAAAGATTTGATCCATTTTTTCACAAACCAGAGTTTCGCTTACTTGAAAAGCAACTCAATCAGGTTAACTGTCAGTTAGTTGCTCTTAAAAATCTTGCAGATTCTTTCACTAATGGAGATCATGGTGGAGTGAAATATGTTGAGCATGGTATTCGTTATCTTAGAGGGCAAAGTGTCACCGAAGGGGGATTAGACCTAAAAGATGAGCTATATATCTCAACTGAAGATCATGATCGTATGATTCGAGCAGAAGTTATTCCTAGAGATGTTTTATTGACAATTGCTGGATCAATAGGGAACTGCTGTGTCGTTCGAGGAATTGAAATAGCAAATATTAATCAAGCAATTGTAAAAATTCGTCCCTCTGTTCATGTTGATTCAGATTATTTGTCGATTTTTCTTAATTCAAAATATGGCAAGTTTCAAACAAGTCGATTAGCTAATGGCGCAGTTCAACTCAACGTAAATTTTTCAGAAGTAGGAGATATCAAAGTTCTTGTTCCATCTTTAGAAATTCAACGGTCGCTAGTTGCCGAAATTGAAAACGCCCGACAATCCCGAAAACAAAAACTAGCTCAAGCAGATGCTTTACTCTCTAGTCTTGATGAGTACTTACTCGATCAACTTGGTTTAAATATGCCTCAAAAGAGTGATAAAAAAATCTTTGCAATGTCACTTAGAAAAGTACGTTCAGCACAAAGAATAGATGTAGACTACTTTCACCCTGAACGGATAATAGCAATTCGTGAGCAGGAAGATAGAAAAGAATTACATTCAAAATGTTTAACTGAGTTTGTAGATTTTGTTCGTGATACCATTTCTGATTACACTTCAGAAAGTTATATTGGCATGGCAAATGTACAGAGAAATACAGGAGAACTTGTTGAGTCAAATGATAAAGAATCTGAAGGTAAGAGTTTTGCTTTTATTGAAGACGATATTCTCTTTGCTCGTCTTCGTCCATATTTAAATAAAGTTTATCGGGCTGAGAGAACTGGCGTATGTTCTACAGAATTTCATGTAATACGAATCAAAGAAGAATATAAAAATGAGATTCTTCCTGATTACTTAGCAACAATACTTCGATCTTCATTAATTCTTGCTCAGACCAAGCACATGATGACAGGTAACACTCATCCTCGTTTAGCAAATGAAGACGTTATCAATCTTGTAGTACCAATTCCAGAATTAGAAATTCAAGAGCGCCTTGTTATTGAGATAAAACACAGGCGTACAGAAGTACGCAGATTGCGACAGGACGCAGAAACAGAATGGGAGTCTGCAAAAACTCAATTTGAGCGTAAGCTATTAGGTGAGGAGGTGTAGTAAATGAGTCAGTTAACTTACCTGATGCGAGAAATTGGGGCAGGGGTAGAAATATTCTACAGCAGTAAATCAGGAGGACAGTTTTGGAAAACAGCCTTTATTCTTTGCGATAACTATACCGAACTCGCGTCAAAGCTCTTTCTTATTGCCGATAATCCTAAATGGTCAGATATGCGGGATAAGGAAGCAAAAAAATTTGAAAAAGCTAAACAGATGTGGCTAACGCTTAAAGGCTGGTACGACACCAGTAACAGCAGATATAGAGCGTCTTGCTAAAGGAGCAGGCAAAGATAATTTCAAAAACTATCACGATGTTTTGAAGGATGTACACGATGTTTTTGATGCAAGACGTAAGACGGAATTACCTTTTTTAGATAGCCTACACGTAAGCATGAAAGCCCGTCGCGAATTAAGAAATGACTTTTTTCACTCAGCTAAGCTACTCAATCTCAGCATTGCTCAGAGAGACTGTGTAGAAGCATTCTGTGATTTATTGGATTACGGTAAACTTCTATTTCCTTCTACTTGGGCAGATGCACTTGCATCGGAGCGAACTCTAGATACTTTAGAAATTCTTCTGCGACTGGATAGAAAGTGTTACAGTAACCCGTCAGTTATTGCCAAAGTTAGCGATGTTTTAAAAAGTTGTCCGCGCTATCGCTTATCTGCTAAAAAGAGTATCCCTAAAAGTGGTGTTCAAGTTGCTGAATATCCTGATGACTTACATCTAATGCTTTCTATCATTGACGGAGGACAAGAACTAAGAGATAAACTTGCGGCATTGTTACCCTAATTATTCTTTTGTTCTACTATAGCGGGTTTCAAATTATCCTTTAAGAAAAATGATCGGTGTAGGGGCGATCGCCTTTAGCCAAAAACGAAATGAACCTGATAATATAGAAATAATATTTTTGTCGTCAGCAAGCCACATCAGCCATGATGATTCAAACCTTACCCAAAGTTACAACCTTTGACGAATTTGTGGAATTTCTTCCCGAAAATTCTGGCGTGCGTTACGAACTACATAACGGAAATATTATTGAAATGGCTCAACCAGTTGGAGACCACGAAGAGTCTAAGGGATTCTTGACCGTAGAAATTTGTGTTGAAATCAAACGCTTACAACTTCCCTATGCTACTCCTAACCAAGTTATAGTCAGACCTGAAGGCAAAGATTCTGGATACTTCCCAGACATCTTAGTAATAAATCGTGCCAACTTGCCTAACGAACCACGATGGAAAAAAGAATCAGTTCTTAGTCAGGGTGCATCCATACCTTTAGCCATTGAAATTGTATCTACCAATTGGCGAGATGATTATTATTTGAAATTTGCCGATTATGAAGAAATGGGAATATCTGAATATTGGATTATTGACTATGCTGCGTTAGGTGGACGGAACTTTATTGGTAATCCTAAACAGCCGACTATATCAGTTTGTAATTTGGTGGATGGAGAATATCAAATTAGCAAATTTCAAAATAGCGATCGCCTGATCTCGCAAATTTTCCCTGAGATAAATCTCGCTGCAAATCAAATTTTTACAGCAGGGCTTCCCAATTAAAGATTACTTTAGGGAGTGCAAAAAGCGAATAAAAAGATTTGTAATAGTTTATCCAAAAATCATTCAAAGGTGTTTGTAGAATTTTTCTCGGCACTGGACAGTTAAAACGTGATCGACGTATTTGCGTCTTTTTGGTCTGTATGAAATGGGCGTTTCAGCACCTATCCCCAATTAGCTGACCAATGCCGACGTTAAAAAATTTGGGTGAAACTGCGTGAGGATATATCAGATTTTACCCTTTAGTTTTCGTAATTGCGTCTTGCTTTATTAGCTTCATTACGGAGAGCATCAAGACGCTTTTCGATTAAGGTGCGCGATCGCCCCTTTGAGGTATCACTGAGCATAATCTTCAGCGCACTACCTAAACTCTTATAGGCAGCAGGCAAAGGATAGCCATTACGCACTGCCAAACGAATCGCTCCCTGATCGGCTTCAATTAAGTTGCGAATGTCTTTTTTGCTAGTCCCTTTACGCCATAGTTGAAAACCTGCCACACCGCAAATACCCAGTGCGAGGACAAATAGCAAACCATTTTGTACCCACAGTTCGCCAACTGCACCGCCTAAACCGATCGCTAGGGCAGCGACTTCCCAGCCGTCTTTTGGTACTGCGTCATTTTGGATGCGGGCAACTTCGTGCCAGTAGAGGAGATTGCGCTGATCCTCAGCCATACGTTCCCAGCGCACCATATCGACTAAAACCACCACTTCATCGCCGCCAGCTTCTTCACAGGCGATTAGAGGGGGACGGACACCATCGGCGTTCAGCACTTTTACCCATGCTTGTAGCTCGGGAGGGAGCAGATCCTGTAGACGGCGAATCTCAGTTCTGGCAAAAGTGTTTCGGAGAGAGGAAGAAGTAGGGGATGGCATGAATCTTCGTCAAAGTTCAGAATTTCAGAGGATTTATTGCTAAAGAACTTATGGCTCAAGCATTTACTGCTAAAGCTAAAAAAGTTGCTCTAGATAGCTAAGTAATATAAATCTTAACTATTTTATTAGTTTGTTAGCAAGATACAACTAAAAAGCTATTTTACGATTATATGCCCTCTTGGGGTGACGACATAAATTTCGCGATCGCCATAATATTTAAACTCATAAAGTAAGAGGGGCGCAAAGCGTCCTTCTTAACTTTAGATATGGCGCAACTATAATAAAGTCTGTATTTCGTGGAGATTTCGGTGAAGCGTAATTTTATGCTCTCTTTTTTGAGTCGTGGTTTAGCCGCAGCGATCGCTGTGGTGATGCTCGGTAACGTGCCAGTTAACTTGCCTCTATTGTTGCAATCATCATTAGGACAAATGTTTGTCGGGCAAGCACTTGCTGCCCAACCCGAACTAGTTGCCAAAAGCTCTATAAAATCATCCGATCGATCGCCTGATTCGCTGACAGGTAACGTGATTAAAACAGTCTTAGATAATGGATTGACGGTTTTAACTAAGGAAGTAAACACAGCGCCTGTTGTCAGCGTGCAAGTGTGGTATCGAGTTGGTTCGCAAAATGAAAAACAAGGGATTACAGGTATTTCCCACCAGCTCGAACACTTGATGTTTAAGGGAACTAAAGATCGTCCAATCCAGTTCGGGAGATTGTTTAGTGCTTTAGGGAGTAACTCCAATGCTTTTACCAGCTATGACATGACCGCTTATTTCGGGACAACGGGTAGTGATAAGCTCGATGCCATGCTCAGGCTAGAAGCCGATCGCATGGTAAATACCCTTGCAGGCGAGAAAGAACTAAAGACCGAAAACAAAGTTGTTTTGTCTGAGCTTGATGGCGGGAATAATAGCCCAGGGACAAGGCTATATCGAGAGGTGATGCTGGCGGCTTATCCTGATAGCCCCTATGGATGGCCCGTGATCGGCTATCGCCCCGAAGTCGTGAACTTTACGGTTAAAGATGTTCAAAACTATTACCATACGTTTTATCGTCCTGATAATGCCACTCTGGTAATTGTGGGTAACTTTGAGACGCAAGCTACACTCAAAAAAGTGCGCGAGATCTATGGTGCGATTGTCGCTCCACCGAAACCGAAGGTTTTAATCACGCCTGAAGATCAACAAACCAAGCCAAAACCACCGCAGCCCAAATCTGCAAAAAAGCCAATCTTGCTCAAAGAACCTGGTAGCGTGCCATTTTTGCAATCGTTGTATCCTAACCTTCCTAATGTTGATGGGGATGATGTTGCCGCGATCGATGTGATGGATAGTATTTTGACATCGGGTAGAAGTTCTCGCTTTTCTCAAGCTTTAGTGGAGACTGGTTTAGCTAGTAGTGTCAGCGGTAGTTCATCAACTCAGATTGGGACAGGTTGGTATTTAGTAAGTGCTACACCAACAGAGGGTAAATCGCTAGAAGAACTCGATCGCCTCATACTAGACGAGATTGACAAGCTCCAAACTCAGCCAATTACTCCAGAGGAACTAGAACGCGCTAAAACTAGTATGCGAGCGAACTATATCCTTGGTAATCGCGATATTAATTCTCAAGCAATTCAAATCGGTTACAACCAAACCGTTGCTAAGGACTATACCTATAGCGATCGCTATTTGACCGCAGTTGATAAAGTTACCATTGCTGATGTAAAGCGAGTTGCTAAGCAATATCTTCAACGCGATCGCCGCGTGGTTGGATATTTCGAGCCGTCGGTAATCACTTCTCAGTCTGGGACAACTCCTAGTAACTCCCATTCATCGGAAGCATTTAGTCCTAGCTCTCCTGTCGATCCTGCGGAAGTAGCGAAATATCTGCCAGAGAGTGCTTTAGTAGCGAAGGCAGGAGTTCCAACTGCGGTGAAGCCTGACAAGTTTACGCTAGCCAATGGCTTGACAGTGTTGTTGTTAAGCGATCGCAGTACGCCAACTGTAACTTTAGTTGGTGAAATCAAAGCAGGTTCGGGTTTTGATTCTATTGAAAAGGCAGGCTTGTCTGGACTCACAGCCCAGAACTTGACCAATGGCACAACTACTAAAGATGCCTTAGCTCTTGCTTCTCGATTGGAAAATCGTGGTGCAAGATTAGGATTTTCCGCAGGGCGCGAAAGTGTTGGTATATCTGGTATATCGATGGCATCTGACTTGCCGATCGTGATCGATCAATTAGCCGACTTGCTTCAAAATGCAACTTTCCCTGCTAAGGAATTTGAACTCAATCTTCAACGTAATCTTTTAGCATTCAAATCAGAATTGGATAATCCTGGTTCTCTAGCGCGTCGCATTTTCCAATCAACGCTCTATCCCAAAGGACATCCATTTAATGCGATGCGAACTGAAGAATCTCTCAAATCTTTAACTAGAGAAGATTTGGTTAAGTTCTATAAAACCTATTATCGCCCTGATAATACTATCCTCACCCTCATGGGAGATTTCGATCCTGCAACGGTGAGAAAGTTGCTCGAAGAGAAGCTAGGTACTTGGACGGCTCAAGGCAAAGCGCCAAAGTATCAATTCCCCCAAATTGCTAAGCTGACAACCACTACTGAAAAGCAAGTGTCTTTGGCTGGAAAAACCCAAGCTGTAACTTTCATCGGGCATCCTAGTATTTCTCGTTCCGATCCTCAGTATTACCCTGCGATCGTTCTCAATCAAGTTTTGGGTGGTGATACGCTAGCCAGTCGTCTTGGTACAGAAATTCGCGATCGCCTTGGTTTGACCTATGGTATTTACAGCTTTTTCCAAGCTGGTAGACCACCACAGGGCGCGTTTATCGTACAGATGCAGACCAGTGGTAAGGATACGCAGAAAGCGATCGCGGCAACGATAGGTTTACTTAAGGATGTGCGCGACAAGGGTATCACTCAATCTGAGTTTGATGTAGCAAAGAAGAGCTTAGTTAATAATTTCTCTACTGAGTTTGCCGACCCTGATAGTATCGCTAGTTCTCTACTTAGTGATGAAATCTACGACTTACCAGTTGGTGATTTCTACAAGTTCCCACAGCGCATTCAATCTGTAACTCTAGAGCAGGTAAATCGTGCAGCTAAGGAGTTACTACAACCAGATAATCTATTGATTGTTTCAGTCGTTCCGAAAACTGACAAGTAACAAACCCCAATAAAAAAGCCTTGCGAAGCAAGGCTTTTTTATTGAGAAATGACTGTGTAGAGTAAAGATAAGCTTGTCCCTTCAACAATTAATGCGATCGCCTAATATAGCGTTTCCCAGCCTAGTGAAGTACGGGTTTGTTTCCCCGCCTTCGGCGGGGAAACAAACCTCTGTACCTCGCTTGCTTGAGACGCGCTATATAGCGATCCTAAATGAGATGTGAAAGGTATCGCATTGCTCAGCCAGTAATAATAATCGTTTTTTTGTTAGTCTGATTTAGCTAAAATAATCAAGTAGGAAGTTGCTGTAAATAATGAAACTTGCATTTATCATCGATCCGATCGCCAAGCTCGATCCTGCCCATGACACAAGCGTTGCTTTAATGGAAGCAGCTTGTCGTAAAGGCTATGAAGTATTTATTACGAATATGAAGACCCTCAGCGTTAGAGATGGCAAAGCGTGGGCATTTCTTCAAGCAACAAAAATTCATCCAGTTCCACTCGTAAATGGTAAATGGCAAGTTCCCAATCCTTGGTATGAAGTTACAGAGGGAGAATTTCATCCTTTAGAGAATATGCAATTTGTATGGATGCGCCCCGATCCACCTGTGACAACAGAATATCTCTATGCAACTTATATTCTTGATTATGTTGATTCTCGTAAAACTAAAGTTCTCAATTCTCCCCAAGGTATTCGCGCTGCCAACGAAAAAATGTATGCCCTACAATTTGCTGGCGCAATTCCAAAAACGATTGTGACGGCAGATAAAGGCACAATTCGGGACTTTGTGGCGAGTGAGGGAAAAGCGGTAATGAAACCCTTGGGCGGTAAAGGTGGCGAGGGGATTTTGTTTTTGGAAGTAGGCGATCGCAATATCAACTCAATGATCGAAATCAGCACCAACATCGGCACAATGCCTGTGATGGTACAAGAATATTTGCCCGACGCGCAAAAAGGTGACAAGCGAATTATCTTGCTTGATGGCGAACCAATTGGTGCGGTTAACCGCGTTCCCCAGTCAGGAGAATTTCGTGGCAACATGGCAGCAGGTGGTAGTGCTGCGAAAATCGACATTACAGATCGCGAGTTAGAAATATGCAAACAACTTGCGCCCATCCTCAAACGGGACGGCTTAATGTTTGTTGGTATTGACGTAATTGGCGGCTACCTTACTGAAGTCAACGTCACTAGCCCTACGGGTGTGCGGGAAATCGATCGCCTTGATGGTGTATCGCTGGGCGATCGGGTGATGGATTGGTTAGCCACTCTTGACTAGAGCTAGAATTAAGGTAGAACATCTATAGCAAATCTTTCTGTAATAACCATTTTAACTATGAAGTCTTTTAGTCCAGAGTTTATGAAAAAAGTTAAGGCTAACGTCAAAGTCTTGACGAGATCGCTTATAGCCATTTCATTAGTCGCAATTGTGGTATTTGGTAATGCCCATGCAGCCTTAGCTAAGCGATCGGGTGGCAGAATTGGTGGAAGTGCCTTCAGATCAGCTCCTAGTCCTAGTCGTGCTATCCCTTCTAGCCCTAGCTATAGCGGTGGTAGCAGTAATTACTATGGCGGCGGCGGTGGATTTTTCTTCCTGCCCATGTTTTTTGGTGGCGGTGGCAGCGGACTGTTCTCGATCCTGTTATTGGTGATCGTTGCAGGGGCAATCATGCAAGCATTTCGCGGTCGTGGTGATGGCGAAGGCATTACAGGTATGGACAGCAAAGTTAGCGTTGCCAAAATCCAAGTTGGCTTGCTCTCCTCAGCGCGATCGCTACAACAAGAGCTAACCCATCTGGCTCTAGAGTCTGACACTTCCTCAGTGGATGGTTTGGCAACCGTCACTCGCGAAACCGCCATCTCCCTAATGCGTCATCCTGAATATTGGGTCTATGTCAGTAGTGCTAACGAAAGCACTAACTTTTCTCTTGCTGAACAAAAATTTAACAGTTTAGTAATGTCCGAGCGCAGCAAACTAAATGCTGAAGTTCTAAGCAACGTAGGTGGTCGGGTATTGCAAGGTAAAACTGCGTCGGTTCTGCCTAGTCAAGGTGGTTTAGACGCAGAAGATCCTAGCGAATATATTGTGGTAACGCTCTTATTAGCCGTTGCAGGTGATGCGCTGAGTAAGTTGCCTCCTTTGCGCTCCTCTGCCGATCTGCAAGCGGCTCTATCGACCATTGGCTCTGTCCCTGCGGATAACCTATTAGCTGTCGAAGTTCTATGGGAGCCTCAGTCTGATGCATATACATTGACAACCGATGAAGTTTTGACCATATATCCTAACTTAGTAAGAATCTAAGTCAGGGTTTTGCGATTTAATAAAGAACCATATTTTTTGTGGCGGAGCGGAGCCATGCTACAAAAATATGGTTCTTTATTTTACGGCGCGTCCCTAAGCTAGATGTTTCAGCGATTTGTAGCTATTAACGTTTCTTATAGGGCAAAAGCCAGAATACCTGTAGCCGCGCGAATCTCCGCTACAGGTATTCTGGCTTTTAGCAAAGTAAAGGCGGCTCAATGCGCCGTCTTTACTATTGGTTTTTTAAAAAGATTTGCGAAATCTGACATAAAGTTGTAGCGCTGAGAGTCGATCTGTGGTATCACTTACCAGTATTATTTTTTCTTGTTTTTTCGGGACAACATTAAAATACTGTGATTTAGCTAAGATAACTATAAAAAAGCATAATTCGACTACAGAATATGTGCGTGGATAGTGGAGTGAAGAAGGTCAGCATATGCAAGATACAGATAATAAATATACAAGTGGTAAAGAGTCGTTTTATATAACTCAAGACGTTGATGTGTATACAGACAACGTTGATAACTTAATGGACGATTTATTCGGAGAGGTAGAAACAACTCTTCATGTTGATTATGCTAAGCAGCGATCGCTCAAGCAAAAAAATGGACAAAACAAACAAAATAAAAAATCTGCGCCCTACGCTTCAGTAAATTCCTCAGGCTCAGATATAGTTGCCATCTCTAAAATCGATCCAGTCGAAAGAGATATATCGACTTCAAAAGATACCGTAAGTATTACCAAACTCAACCTTGCTGACATTGCATTACCACCGATATCTAAGCAAGATGTTCTCTGGATTCAGCCTTATATCATGCGGAATCCAGAGCCGCCGTCCAATATTCCTCCCATACCACCAGATCCTGTAATTCAGAAGCAGAATCTATTAGATCGAATCTTATTAGTTGCGGCCTGTAGTTCAGCACTGATAGCGGCAGTAATGTGGACAGTTAATCATGGGATTTGGCTGGGTAGACAGTCAGTTAATATTTCGCAAGTTAGCTCTAAAAACACTTTAGAGGATAAAACCTTCAGCGAAGAAATTAAGCAGATGCTATCGGATGTAGTAGAAAAAAACAGGGCGATCGCTACTAATTCCAATTCAGCAATTGGTAATAACATTCCCCTGATGGCTGCTCCTTTAGTCAGTAATATGCCCCTATCGGTTGGCACAAATCCTTTTGCTAATGGGATGCAACAGCCCATGTATGTGCCTGTCTATCAACCACCTGAACTAAGTAATAGTGGTAATGCTCCTTCGCCATTGGCGTTACCTCCTGTCACAGCAAGCAATTCCATTGATGTTTCCAACATCGCACCAAATGCGCGGCAAAATTCATCATTTATTCAAGCAGCGGCTGCGCCTGCGCCATCGTTCATATTAGTAGGTGTTATTGATTTAGGCGATCGCTCCACAGCTATGATTGATATGAATGGCTCAGTGCAATCAATTGGACTTGGTAAAGCGGTAGGCAATACAGGCTGGTCGTTGTCTCGCGTCAGTCAGCAGGAAATCATCCTCAAACGCGGTAAAGAAACTAAAACAATATTGGTAGGACAAAAGTTCTAAACACTATAGCAGTAGCTAGTTATGTTATGTCAAAAGCAAAACCCAGAAGAGATTCGCGGCGCTAATCTCTTCTGGGTTTTATGTCTTAGAGCGGTTTTCATTTTGCCTACGGCAAGATGAAAACTCAAAACCCTTACTGAGATTGATTTTTTGTTTTCAAATGAGTCCGCACTCATTTGAAAACCTCTATAACTTACTTGGCTATAACTTACTTGGCTATAGATATAAAAGATAATCGAGATGTGCTTCGCTTTGCAAATTACCAATTAACTTAAATTCACATTAAAATAACTGTGTCGTACAAAGTGCGACACAGTTATCAATTAGATTAAACTCACATCAGCCTATATGAGGAAAATATATGGGGTTATTAGACGATATATCTCGCTTTTTGGAGACTCGCCTAGAGGAGTTTATTCGTAATAATCCTCAAATTGAATTGCAAATTCTTGAAGATAAATTACGCCAACAAGAAGAAGAAATATCTAAGTTAATAGTTAGTTCCAAGCAAGAAGAAAAAGATCTACAAGATCGGATTCTTGAGATTGCAGAAGAAATTCGGATCTGGCACGATCGCACAGTTAAGGCTGAAGCTTTTGATCGCCCCGACTTAGCTAATTCCGCTAAAGAACGCGAAGCTGCACTCTTACGCCAAGGTAATCAAATCTGGGCACAGATGGAACTTGTCAAAAAAAGGGCGATCGATAGCCAAGCCTTACAAGTCCAAATCCAAGAACGTCGCAAAGAAGTACAAGCCAAAATTGCCGAAGCCGCCAAAACAGCTAAGGCAAAATCACCCACTAGTACGCCTTTAAATTGGGATAATCTATACACCCCACCCTTTCGAGATCCTAACGATAAGCTAGAAGAAACTTTTCGCCGATGGGAAATGGACGAGGAACTTGAGCGCCTCAAGCGTAATATGGGTAAATAGCTCTAAACTGCGGCAGGATTAGAGATTAGTAAAATTTTGCAGCTTGTAAAATTTGCAAATCATCGTGCTATCATAGGAAAGCGTCAAAAACAGTAACGGGATGTAGCGCAGCTTGGTAGCGCACCACTTTGGGGTAGTGGGGGTCTTGGGTTCAAATCCCAACATTCCGATTTCATAATCAAAAAGCGAAGAGATTATCTTGCAATCTCTTCGCTTTTTGATGAAGCTAATAAACTTATTAAACTCTCTGGAACTAGCCTTATATTTTGGTGCTTTATTTCTGCTAATGACATCCATTTTGCAGTGAATTTAGTAGTTATTGAACTTTCATAACAAGCTAGCTCCTTTTGGTCATACCAAGATTTATCTACAAACTTAGCATCATAGACGAACACAATTTCATGTCCTTGCTTGCCTTCGTAGACAAATATATTCTCGATTACCTCAATCAATTTCAGATTTTCTATTTCAAGATCAATCTCTTCCCTGATTTCACGCAACATCGCATCTTGGCTGCTTTCGCCAAACTCTATTCCTCCACCCAACGGACGACAAAAATAGTCTTGCTTTACTGAGTCAAAGAATTTTGATACTAGGATTTTGTTGTCTTTGCGAAATAAGCAAATGGAAATCGGTCTAATAAAGTGAATATGAGCCATACACTTAAATTTCTATATTTGTGATATCGATCGCAAATTACCATACTTAACATCACAGGAATAAGGATAAGCGATCGCCGTCCAACTGTTTATAAAAGGTGATACTCATAGCTATAGAGAAATCCCTTTCCAGATCGCGATATCTTAATAGTTCCACAAACATGATTCTCAATTCATTAAATGAAGCTCGCTCAATTGTAATTAACACCCTTACGGGCAAAGAAAAAGGGATTATCTTTTTAGGAAAGACTTTTGTTGCAGATCAGTCCTATAACAGCTTAGATGATGCAATCCTTAGCTGTAGGAAAGATTTAGACCTAGGCTTTGCAATCTTAATAGTTCCTGATGCGAATAAATTTCGTGTCTGGGTTTCCGTACCCAATCAAATAATTTTTCAATCTACTTAGAATCTTCAAACATCTTTCAGTTAACCTAGGTAGTTGCCTCAAGAATTGCTTTATCCCGAATTCGACAGGAATCGCAGACACCGCAGGGAACTTCACCACCTTGATAACACGACCATGTAATCTCAATTGGCACGCCTAAACGCCGCGCCCGCCGCACAATATCTGTTTTAGAATCCATTACTAACGGTGCAACTAACTGCGGAGCATGACCTTCTATTCCGACCTTAGAAGAAAGTTCCGCTAATTTCTGGAATGCCTCTAAATAATCAGGACGACAATCGGGATAGCCTGAATAGTCCACAGCATTAATCCCCAGATAAATTGCCTCAGCACCCTTTGATTCTGCTAGAGATAGAGCGATCGCAATAAATACTGTATTGCGTCCTGGGACATAGGTAATTGGAATCTCATCTGCCTGTAAGCCTTCTATTGGTACTGCAATATTTGCATCAGTTAGTGCCGAACCTCCCCACTGAGCTAAATTCACATCTACTATAAAATGTTCTCTAATATTCAAAGCTGCTGCGACTTGCCGCGCAGCTACTAACTCTCTTTCATGGCGCTGACCATAACGAAAGGATAAAGCGATCGCTTCATATCCATCTTCGATCGCCTGAGCCGCCGCCGTTGCTGAATCTAGTCCACCTGACAACAAAATAACTGCTTTTTTTTTAGTTTGTTGCAAATCTTTAGAATTTTCCACTTCTATCATCTCTATTATCTAACTCCCAATAGTTTATGGGTCTGCATACTCAAACGCCAATCTGCGTGACTTAGCACATATTGCATCACCAGATCCTTACTGCTAGTAGTTTCCCACTCAGCCTGTAAATATTTCACCACATTTGGTAACATTCTTGCCGCATTTTGCTCCGCCCAAATCAAATCAGACTCATCCTTGACTACAACTTTAAGTTCGCTCACTTTTTCATAAATACTTGCATGGGGATGCTTAAACTGCTTTGGAGAAAAGGTTACCCAATCAAAATCGCCACTAAATGGATGCGAACCTGATGTCTCTAAATGCACTCGCAATCCTCGATTCTTTAGTTGTTGTGTCAACTCAGTGAGATCGTGCATCAATGGCTCTCCACCTGTAATTACGACCATTGCAGGTTTAGCATTGACAGCTTTACTAACTAGATCGGCGATCGCTATTTCAGGATATCTTTTCACGTTCCAAGAGAGTTTAGTATCACACCAAGGACAACCAACGTCACA
>CAIJEA010000511.1 GCA_903819605.1 uncultured cyanobacterium
GCGCCGCAACTCATATTTTGGGCTTTATCTCCTAAGCAAAACTTACATTGCTATAGTTGCGATTTGTTGCATCCTGTAGCCAATTTCTGTCTATCTGCGTCAGCTAACTTAGCCATGATTCCCCATAAAGCTATGCTGCCAGAATCTAACGCCCCAAATCCCAAAGCATTTCCACAACTATTTAGCGGAATGCTCGCCATTGCGATCGCCCTAGTCGGTAGCGCCTATCTTGCCAGTAACGCCCTGCGTCAAATGACACGCTTACTGTCATTGGTTCCGCTACCCGTCCAATTCGCTCTGATTTTGTAATCTGGCGTAGCTCTGTCTCTAGCCAGCAAGACACCTTACCGCTCGCCTATCAAGAGATAAAGAAACATACAGAAAGGGTGCAGACATATTTTAAATCTAAAAATATTGCTGATGTCGATATATCAATTAGTGCGATCGAGACTCAGCCAATTCCCGAAATCAATAATAATGGCGTTCATACGGGTAAAACTATTGCCTATCGTCTAATCCAACGGTTTGAAGTTCGCTCAAAGGATATTGATACAATCACAGGGATTGCGCGTTCTAGTACAGATCTCATTAACGAAGGAATTCCATTTACATCCGAACCTGCGGAATATCTTTATACCCAACTTGAGAAATTGCGCGTAGATATGATTTCTGAAGCGACTAAAGATGCTAAGGCAAGAGGTGAAGCGATCGTCAATGTCTCAGGTAGTCATCTTGGCTCAATTCGTAAAGCAGAAACGGATGTATTTCAGATCACAGGTCGGTACTCTACCGAAGTGAGTAACAGGGGATCCTATAACACAGCGTCTATTGATAAAGATATTCGGTCGGTGGTAGCGATTACCTTTGCCGTTGAATAGGTATAAAAAATGCGGCGCAAAGCGTCGCATTTTTTAGCTTTAAGTTGTAGCAATTTTTCAAAAGCTAAAATCTAAATCCCCAATCTTTGGTAAATCTGGTCGAGATTCTTCAGATGCTTATTAGGATCGAAACAAGCGGCTAACTCTTCTTCAGAGAAAGTTTTCTGTACAGTTTCATCTTCACTAATCAACTTACGGAAATCACCGTCGGTTTTATTCCATGCGAGATGAGCAGCTTTTTGAACGATCGCATAGCTATCTTCGCGGCTCAAGCCTTTAGTAACTAGTCCGAGTAGCACCTGCTGACTGAAGACCACACCACCATAACAGTAGAGATTGCGCTCCATGTTGTGGGTATGCACCAACAGATTTTTGGTTAAATCCGTGATTTCTCGGAGCATGAAGTGAGTGAGGATGCAGCTATCAGGGAGCAATACCCGTTCCGCCGCACTGTGGGAAATATCGCGTTCATGCCATAGGGCAACATTTTCTAGAGCCGTGGTCGCATAACCACGTAATAAACGCGCCATACCTGTCAAACGTTCCGAACGAATCGGGTTGCGCTTGTGAGGCATTGCTGAGGAGCCTTTTTGCCCCTTGGTGAAATGCTCTTCGACTTCGAGGACATCAGTGCGCTGAAGGTTGCGGATTTCGACGGCAAAGCGCTCGATCGATGCGCCGATTAGGGCTAATACTTGCGAGAATTCAGCATGGCGATCGCGAGAAATTACCTGTGTCGATGCACAGTCGGGCTGTAGTCCCAATTTTTGACAGGCGATCGCTTCAATGCGTGGGTCAACATTGGCATAAGTACCCACTGCGCCCGAAATTTTGCCGACAGCGATAGTCTTATTTAAGTTCAATAGGCGATCGCGATGGCGCAACATTTCCGCTAACCAGCCAGCCAGCTTAAATCCAAAGGTAATTGGCTCGGCATGAATACCATGCGTCCGACCCGCCATAATCGTGTAGCGATGTTGTTGAGCTTGGTAGCGAATCGCTTGGATGGCTTCTTCTAACTGGGCTTGGATAATTTCTAAGCTATCGACTAATTGCACTGCTAGAGCCGTATCTAGCACATCGGAACTAGTCAAACCGAGGTGAATATAGCGCCCTGCATCACCTACATATTCATTTACGTTGGTCAAAAACGCGATCATGTCGTGCTTGACCGTTAACTCAATTTCATTGACGCGATCGGCATCAAAATTTGCCTTCGCCTTAATTTCTTCGACTGCATCGGCAGGAATATATCCTAGTTCTGCCTGTGCTTCGCAAACGGCAACCTCAACTTGCAACCATGTTTGGTACTTGTGCCGATCTGTCCATAACCGACCCATTTCGGGTAACGTATAGCGCTCTATCAAAACTTACGCTCTTGAAATAATCACAATTTTTAATTATAGCAAGTTTTCCTCAATATAATGTTCAACACTGAATGTGTTGAACATTTATTTATTGCATCATCGTCAGAATACCTTGCTGACCTAGTAACATTTCGCGTAAAAGGCTGAAAATACCTACGCCGATTACTGGCGAAATATCGATGCCGCCAATCGGTGGGATCAATTTACGCAGCACAAATAGTAAAGGCTCAGTGGGGAAGGTAATCAGGCTATAGGGAAATTGCTTGAGAGGAATCTGGGGATACCACGTCATCACAATCCGAAATATATACATCAGGATAAATAATCCCAAAACAATATTGAGCACAAGAGAGCTAACAGCAATCGCATCCACGATAGTCACCAATTTTCAAAACTTATTGCGATCGATCCTAACAGTTTTACTAATTTTTGCTTGAGGTACTTGCTGAGGAAAATGTCCTACCAAGTTGTATAGCTTCGACTTCGCTCAGCTAACGTTGGCTGAGCGGAGTCGAAGCCAGAGGTACTTTAATTAGTAGCAAGTCCCTAAAGAAGCAATTCATGAGTTGCCCCGACGGTCTGAACTTAATGGCATAATACGAGATGGACAATTATATAAATTCGTAATATTGTTTACGAAATTTTTAGCGACCGATCGCTTTTTACATCAATCTTGAAACCAAACCCCAAATCATAAGTTCATGGCTAGCCTTCCTTCTCTTACTGGTGCTGAAATTCGTGCGAAGTTTCTCAATTTCTTTGAGGAACGCGGTCATAAGGTATTGCCTAGCGCCTCACTCGTACCTGCCGACCCGACTGTATTGCTCACCATTGCAGGAATGCTACCATTTAAGCCAATCTTTTTAGGTCAGCAAGAGGCTGAAGTACCTCGTGCCACCACATCTCAGAAATGTATCCGCACCAATGACATTGAGAATGTGGGCAGAACTGCACGTCATCATACCTTTTTTGAAATGTTAGGGAATTTCAGCTTTGGCGATTATTTCAAAAAAGAAGCGATCGCTTGGGGATGGGAATTAGTAACGAAAGTATTTCAACTACCGCCCGATCGCTTAGTTGTGAGCGTGTATTACACCGATGAAGATGCTTTTGCAATTTGGCGCGATGCGATCGGTATTCCTGCCCATCGGATTCAGCGTATGGGTGATGATAATTTCTGGGCATCAGGTGCGACTGGGCCCTGTGGCCCTTGCTCGGAAATCTATTATGATTTCCATCCTGAATTGGGTGATGATGCAATTGATTTGGAAGATGATTCAAGGTTCTTAGAAATTTACAACCTTGTGTTCATGGAATTAAATCGCGATGCCGATGGCAATCTCACTCCTCTCAAAAAGCAAAATATTGACACGGGCTTGGGCTTGGAACGCATGGCACAGGTTTTGCAAGGTGTTCCCAATAATTACGAAACAGATTTAATTTACCCGATTATTAAAAAAGCTGCGGACATTGCAGGAATTGATTATCACAAGAGCGATGAGAAAGTGAAGACTTCGCTCAAGGTTATTGGCGATCATGTCCGTTCCGTTGTGCATATGATTGCTGACGGAATCAATGCCTCCAACGTTGGTCGCGGATATATAATGCGTCGCCTTCTCCGTCGGGTTGTGCGTCACGGTCGTTTGATTGGCATTTCTGGTACATTTGCTTCTGAAGTCGCGGAAGTAGCGATCGCCCTTTCCGAATCGGTCTATACCAACACTCGCGAAAGAGAGCATGTAATCAAAGATGAAATCAAAATTGAGGAAGTTCGCTTCTTACAAACCTTAGAGCGTGGTGAGAAGTTGCTTGAAGAGATTCTTGCCAAACCTGAAGTAAAAGCCAGCAAGACTATTTCGGGTGTAGATGCTTTCACACTCTATGATACCTACGGATTTCCGCTTGAACTAACTCAAGAGATTGCCGAAGAAGAAGGATTTGCTGTTGATGCAGATGGCTTTGAAACTGAGATGAAGAAGCAACAAGAGCGATCGCAAGCTGCCCATGAAGATATCGATCTAATGGCAAAGGACAACTGGGTAAATATTGCTAAGGAAATTGGTAGGACTGAATTTCTTGGCTATACAGAACTCAGCAGCACCGCCACGATCAAGGCTATCCTCGTTAATGGTGAACTTGTAAAAACAGCGATCGCAGGAAACAAAGTCCAAATCGTTTTAGACCGCACGCCTTTCTATGCTGAGTCTGGTGGACAGGTTGGTGATACAGGTTATCTCGCCATTGGTGAAGCGATCGCCAAGATTACTGATGTGCAGAAACAAGCCGATCTATTTATTCACATTGGACAAATTGAACGAGGTGAAGTTGCTGTTGGCGACAACGTTAATGCTCAAATTGCAGTTTCGGAGCGTCGGCGCATTCAAGCGCACCACACTGCTACGCACCTCTTGCAAGCTGCCCTCAAGAAAATCGTTGATTCTAACGTCTCTCAAGCTGGTTCTCTAGTTGATAGCGATCGCCTCCGGTTTGATTTCAATCTCAATCGTGCGGTTACTACTGAAGAAGTCCACCAAATCGAACTGCAAATCAATAACTGGATCGCTGAAGCCCATGACTCGGTAATTGAAGTATTGCCGATCGCAGCCGCAAAAGCCAAAGGAGCGATCGCCATGTTCGGCGAAAAATATGGCGCAGAAGTCCGCGTGATCGATATTCCTAATGTATCGATGGAACTCTGCGGCGGGACGCACGTAAAAAATACTAGCGAAATTGGTTTGTTCAAAATCATTTCTGAGGCAGGGGTTGCCTCTGGTGTACGCCGAATCGAAGCGATCGCAGGACAAGCTGTACTCGAATATCTCACCCTGCGCGACAACATTGCTAAAGACTTAAGCGATCGCTTCAAAATTAAACCAGAAGAAATTAGCGATCGGATTACAGGCTTGCAACATGAGCTAAAAACTGCTCAGAAGGAAGTCGAACATCTCAAACAGCAACTAGCCCTAGTGAAAGCGGATTCTCTCATCCATGAAGCGGAAGCTGTAGGCGAATTTAAGATTTTGGTTGCTCAACTTCCTGATATCGAAGCCGAAGCATTGAAAGCTGCTGCCGAAAAGCTCTCAGCTAAGCTTGGACATAGTGCAGTTGTACTTGGTTCCTTTACTGACGATGGCAAAGTTACACTCGTCGCCTCCTTTAGTAAAGAAGTTAATGCCAAAGGTCTGCAAGCTGGCAAATTCATTGGCGCGATCGCTAAGATCTGTGGCGGCGGCGGTGGTGGTCGTCCCAACCTCGCCCAAGCAGGTGGTAAGGATGCAAGCAAGTTACCTGAAGCGTTAGAAACTGCCGAAGCTCAATTAAGGGCGACACTTGCCTAACTAAGAAATCAGAGTGGGTACTTTGCCCCCACTCTGATTAAAGTCAGTGAACGAATAGAATTAAGTAGCTATGCTGACAAATATCAAAATGTTGCTTAAGGCTTGCAAAAAATTATCTATTGCATATGAGATTTTGCATCCTAATCAAAACTTAGTCAAAGTCATAATTGGCGATCGCGACTATTACTTCACCAACTATTCAACGCCATTAACGCCACAATCTATCGCCGAAATTTTTAAAGATAAGCAATATTTTTATCAAGTTTTCCAAGATGTAGTAAAAATGCCGCGCACCCTATCTTTTATTTCTCCCTATTGCGATGAGAAATATAAAGAGTACTTACAATTCTCTTCCATTGATGAAATTATTATCGAAATCGAGAAGAGTTTTGAGCTGCCCATTATTCTTAAAAGAAATCGGGGATCGGGAGGAAGCAATGTTTTCAGATGTCACGATCCAGAGCAAATGCGAACGGCTCTAGAGCATATATTTAATATCAATTCTAAAAGCTATGACTATATTGCGCTTGCCCAAGAATCCATCAATATTGTGAAAGAATATCGCTGTGTATGTCTCAATGGCGAACAGGTGATTTTGTATGACAAAGATTTTTCGCAAGCAGAATTTACTGGCAATCTCAGTCCTTTACATTGGGAAGGAGCGATCGCTAAACAAGTAAGCGATCGCGAAGTTATTAATGCGATCGCTGAATTCATTAAGCCAATTTTCCAGAAAATGGCGATCGCCTATGTTGGTCTAGATGTTGCCTTAGACGATCGGGCGAATTACTGGTTAATTGAAGCCAACTCACATCCGAATTTTGATATTTTCATTAGAGATAATGGGGAAGAAGCGATTATTAATCTCTTTCAACGGATTTTAGAATATTTAAAATCACATCAATAAAAAAGCGGCAGAAGGCTAAGCCTTCTACCGCTTTTTGGTTTAGTCAAAAATTATAGCAAACCGATTTGAGAAAGAATACCTTGACCAGTGAGCAACTCTGTCGCCAAACCGATAACGAAGCCAAGCATTGCAAGACGACCGTTCCAAGTTTCAGCGAAGTTGTTAAAACCAAATTTAGGCTCTGTAGAGTCAGACATTGCAATTATCTCCTTTGTGTTTTTGATTTCTAGACGTTAAAAATCTTTGCTTGAATTAATAATACTTTATATTTCTTAACAGTCCATACTACCAAAGGTAGATTCGAGAAAGCTATCAGAGTTATTACCAAAGCCTATATAGCGGATTTCATTTTGCCTGCGGCAAAATGAAATCCGCAAACCCAGAAGAGAGGGGTGGTGCTTCGCACCGCCCCTCTTACCAATACAAAAGCCACCGTAATCTTGCGATCGCAGTGGCTTTTATAAAAAATAAAAAATAAATGAGAGCGAAATAATAGCCAAAGCTATTAATTAGACATCGTAGGTTGCCTTACCAGTAAACTTAACGCTTATTGGATTAGGATTGTCACCAATCTTGCGGCTGACGCTATTAGCGGCAACACGACCAGCATTCACCTTCTCAGGGAATACACCATCACTAGGATGGAGATAAACTTGGTCGCCATTAGGAAATTCGCGCCAAATCTTATAATTGGTGATCTTAAATTTACGCAACTGTGTACCCAAAGCTAATGCTTGCTCTTTCTTAGCTAAGTAAAGCAAGTTATCGCCTTTGACCATTGTTGCAGCGCCGCCTGTAGGCATTTCAAATACTTGCTCTTTGGGGCTATTCCAAGAGATCAGGTACTTTTCTTCGGTGAAGGCGGAGTTGAGCAAACCACCTGTGCTACCGCCCCAAATTGGGGTTTTCCCTGCGGGGGTAGGTGCAGTAAAGGTCGCTGTTTCTTGTTCTTCTGACATTGAGATGTTCTCCCAAATTGCGTATACGCTTTTGATATCAAGTGCAAAGATATCATTTCTATACACCCCTGCTTCAAGCTTACTTAATGTTACTTTACGAAGCTTGATAAAACTTTTAAAGAAAACATCGCGCAAAGCGCGATGTTTTCTTTTTTTTATGAACTAATTAGGCGACTAAGATAGCGCTCTATCAAAATAATGGCGACGATGTCATCGATGGGACGATCGGGCGATCGCATTCCTAGAGGTACTACTTTCATCAAACCTCTAGCAGGATAAATCTGCCAAAATCTTTGTCGAGCTTCCTCACTGCTAAAACGCTCGTCTACAGTAATAATTCGTAAGTCGGGGAATTTGGATTGCAGTTCTGCTTTCCATTGCTTAGATGCGGTCTGATCGCCCATCACCATTAGCGAAATCGGGTAGCTATCTAATAAATTACCCACTTTGGCGATCGCCTCTTGGCTAGGGACAACTGCCTGAAAATGCAGCTTGCGATCCAAGCCCATGACAGCAACACCACATTTTTGTTTTCCTGGATCAAAACCTAGTAGCACTTACTTATTTGCTTAATTTATGGATTGGTAGTTGCTTGGCTACTATTGCATTTTTGGATGCCAAAATATAGCTATATAAGACATAAAAACCCAGAAGAGAGTTGCGGTACTTTGCGCCGCAACTCTCTTCTGGGTTTTGCTTTTGTCCTAACATAACTAGCTACTGCCATAACATACAGTTTCTCAATATATACACTATAGCCCTTGAATAAATTCGTTAATTCCTGTGCGATAAATTTCGAGGGAATCTAAAAAGCCGCCATTGTGATCGCCTCGCAGTTTGACTAGCCTTTTTGGTGCATTAGCTACTTGAAAGTTTCGCTCGCCATGCTGTATGGGAATAATTTCATCGTCTACGCTGTGAATAATTAAGATAGGGATTTTGATATTAGGTAGTCGCTCAACCGAGTTATAGGAAAACCTCGATAGTAGACGAATTGGTAAAAATGGATATAGCTCTGAGGCGCGATCGCTAATTGATGTAAATGTCGAGGCAAGGATTAGCCCTGCTGCGAAATTTTGAGAATCTTGCTGCGAATTGGTTTGGGCGATGTAGGAGGCGATCGCGCCGCCTAAGGATTCACCATAAATAATAATTTTTTTGGGTGATATCTTGCGCTCTTGCGTGAGATATTGCCATGCTGCTTCGATATCGGCATAGGTTCCTTCTTCGTTAGGACTACCCTCACTCTTGCCATAGCCGCGATAGTCAAACAAGAAGGTCGAAAGTCCCAAATCTTTAAAAATTGGCAAATAACTTACTCGGTTACTGATATTGCCACCGTTGCCATGACAAAACAAAATCACCCCTTTACCAATTGGATCGTTGTCTTTTGCTGGCACAAACCAAGCAGCTAAATTGACACTATCTTTGGTAGTTAGCAAAACATCTTCAAATTTTATTCCTACAGATTTCGGTGTTTCAATGACATCTTTACTTGGCATAAATACTAAGTTGGATTGTCCGAAATATAAGGCGATCGCTAAGCCAATATATGCGAAAACAAGAACCCGAATTACTGGCAGTAAAAACTTCTGAAATATTTGAAATACTGGTTGCAAATTCTGGCTCATATTTCCTCTTTCATTAGCGATTAGCGATCAAGTTTGTTGAAATAATCCAGAGATTTTTTTAAGAATCTGAAGGACAGAGCAAAGTTCATTGGTTGTGCGGTTATATAGAGAGAAATCATTGGAAAATTGATATTGAGTAATCTCTCCTTTTAGAACTTTAAGAAATATTGAGAATCCGCCATTACTAATAAATCCATAGGTTGGCAATGATTGATTAGGGCTATCTAGCATATACGTGAGTGCTTGAGCCATGCCTGATTCGATACTAAAGGCTTGCCCTTTTGATTCAATTACTAGCACCCATAGTTTTTTATGAATCACCAGAGTATCAATCCGACCTTGATATGTAGTTTCTTCATTCTCATCAAAATCTACCGATTCAATCTGAACGGGATATTCTGCTCTGATGTCAAAAGGTGGATCGTAAAAACTTGCCATTTCGAGCAAAGGTGCGATCGCGATTTGATTAACTAATCCTTCGCTAATATGTCCATGATGACGATGGTAAAGATATCGCTCTTTTAATAGATCGCAACGTTCTTTTTCAGCTTTGGTTAACTCTGGTAAGTCTTCATACCACTCACTAAAAAAGCGATCGCTAATAGCTTGCTGCGCCGAAAATTTAGTTTCTACTTCTAGCAAACTATTAACATATTTAGAAATTGCTAAGGTTACCATCGTCTCTAGCTCTTATTTTTTATACCGAGTTTGAATCTAAACTGTTATTAGACTTTTAACTGCTTCTTCAATATTTTCTTGTTTGATTAACGACTCGCCTACTAGTACTGCACTTGCACCACAATCTTGGACAAAATCTAAATCTTGACGGGTATAAATACCAGATTCACTCACCCATAGATATTTATTTCTAGTTACTGGATCTAGTCTATCCATCAAAATTTTGGTTTGCTCAAGCTCCACGACGAAATTTTCGAGATTACGATTATTAATGCCGATTAATCGCACATCAGGAATCTTTAAGACACGATCTAGCTCTGCTTGAGTATGCACTTCAACAAGTGCTGTCATGCCTAATTGATGGATTAATGCTTGCAATGAGGTTAAATCCTCATCGCTAAGAATTGCTGCAATTAGTAAAACTGCATCTGCACCATGCGATCGCCCCAGATAAATTTGATAGGGATCGATAATAAATTCTTTGCAAAGTAACGGCAAATCTACAGCTTGTCGCACCAGTTGCAAATTGACAAAACCACCCTGAAAAAACTGCGCGTCAGTCAATATCGAGAGACAACTTGCCCCACCCCGTTCATACTCTTTGGCGATCGCCACAGGCTCGAAATCTTCACGAAAAATACCTTTACTTGGTGACGCTTTTTTGACTTCAGCAATTAGTGCAGGTTTAAGGCGCGAATTTTGCAGACTGCCATAAAAATCTCTCGCAGGCTGTACATTCGCAAGTTTAGATTTGACTGAATCTAGCGACTTGTCGGCATACATCTTGGCGACCTCGATCTCCTTGTGCCAGACAATTTTTTCTAAAATATTTTTGGGGGCATCAGTGGGGGCTGCGATCGCATAGCCTTTGCTACTAGCGAGATCGGATTGGCGGCGTACTTGCATTTACAAAAATAGCTCTAAATACAAAAGGTCATAAGCTTTAGCATAAAACGATTGTGGGTGCTTTTGGTGTTGCTATCTCCTGCGGTGTGGACAACACCAAAAGCAATTTTGAGACTTTTTGTAAACAGCTTTGTAAATTATGAGGTTTCTTTATAAGTAATGCGGTCATTTTTCGGTATATTTGCCTGTGTAATGTGAGTTGAGCATAGTTTTTATGAGCGCGATCGCAAACTCTAACCAACCCGAAGACAAGCCAAAAACTTCGCGAGTTAAAGCTTATTGGCAAAATATCCCTTGGAAAAAGTTATCCAGTTTGTTGGTGGCGATCGCCCTGTGCTTTTACCTCACGGCTTGCGGCGGTGACAGCAAACCAGTTAGCAAAAAAGACACTGGCAAAAAAGTTGATGTAGCAACTACAAAAGTCATCGAAGTTTCACCACCTTCCGAAATTCAAAAACTCAGCCGCCTGCTCGATCGCTACGAACCGCAGGTCAGCATTGTTAGTCCTAAGCCTGATGAGATTCTGGATGATGCTCAAGTAGATGTGAAATTTGATGTCAAAAATTTGCCAATTTTTAAAAATGCAGATTTTGGGCTAGGACCTCATATTCATGTCACTTTAGATAATCAGGAATACAAAGCTCTTTACGATCTCAAACAATCCGTAACGTTCGATCGCCTCAGCCCAGGAACCCATACAATCCGAGCCTTTGCCTCTCGTCCTTGGCATGAAAGCTTTAAAAATCAAGGAGCCTATGCTCAGGTTTCTTTTAATGTCTTGACCAAGACTGGCGAAAATACCCCCGATGCTAAAACGCCTTTGCTAACCTATAGCCGTCCTGTAGGAACCTATGGCGCTGAGCCGATTTTGCTTGATTTCTATCTACAAAATGCACCATTACACTCACTAGCAAAGGAAGAGGCATCAGTTGATGACTGGCAAGTTCGCGCTACTGTAAATGGTCAAAGTTTCACCTTCGATCGCTGGGAGCCAATTTACCTCAAGGGCTTTAAACAAGGTAAAAATTGGGTCAAGCTAGAATTGCTAGAAGATGATGGGGACGCAATTCCTAATGTCTTCAACAGCACTGCCCATGTAATCGATTTTCAACCAAATGGGACAGATACACTCGCTCGTCTAGTCCGAGGTGAAAAGATTGCCAACATCGAAGCGATCGTAAATCCTAATTATGTTCCCCCTACCCCTGAACCAACTGCCACTCCCGTTGAGTTAGTCAGTCCACCACCTGTTGTCGTACCAACAGCTAAGACCGAAGAAACCCCTAAACCAGCAGCATCTAGCTCGCCAACTACACCGCAAGAAGCAGTTAAAAAGGAAGAAGTTAAGACGACTACTGATAAATCAGCTCCAACTTCAGTAATTCCTGTAGTTCCTGTTTCTCCTATCAAAGCAGCTCCCGATGCGATCGCGCCAGTTAAGCTCAAATCAGCACCTGTTGTTGAACCAGTTAAAGTTGCACCAGTTTTCAAAAAGGTAGTGCCCGTTACTGAGCCAGTTAAGGTTGCACCAACTAAAGCTCCTGAGCCAGTTAAAGTTGCCCCTATTAAGGTTAAAGCTGCACCCTTAGCTGTGGAGACCACTAAACCGATCGCCAAAGACATTAAGAATGAGTCACCTCAAGTAACTCCAAAAGCCGATACTGTAAAAGTGGCGGCTCCTGAACCTAAAGCTACTGCTCCAACTGGGATGGATTATTTGAAAAATTTCAATTTTACTTCCCGTAAAGCTTCGCCAGCAGCTAAGACTGAAGTTACTAAGCCTGTAGAAAAAACAGAAGCGAAACCTACTGAATCAACTCCTGCCATTAAATCTGAGGCAAAGACTTCAGATATAGCTCCAGCATTAACAGATTTATCTACAACTACATCAACACCGATTAAAGTGTTAACAAAATCTACCAAGTAAATCACTTCAAAAAAGAGATACTTTGCTTTACAAAGTATCTCTTTTTTATCTCAATATATTTGAATGTAATTTTTGCTTAGGACATAAAGCCCAAAAGATTAGTGGCGGAGCTTCGCTCCGCCACTAATCTTTTGGGCTTTGAGTTATAAAAAGCAGCGCCATTTTATCAAAAACCATAAGAGAGTAGCGGCGCAAAGCGCCGCTACTCTCTTATGGTTTTTAGCTCTTCACCCATAGGAAGAGCAGCTTGAGGTGATAGAGAATTGTTAAATTGACTAGGTTTCTTTTGGATATCCAGCACTCGATAAATCCCCGTTTCTTGTACTTTACCTTTGAGGGCATATTTGCCCACAAACTCAGTCTGAAAATTATTATCTAGGCGCTGATGGGTCTCTTCACTAATCAAAATATGATGAGGTCCTCCATCAACCTCTTTATTAAAGCTTTCTAATCGAGCCGCGATATTAACTGTATCTCCCAACACAGAATATTCTAAGCGTTCCGCACTACCTAAACTTCCCGCAATCACGATGCCAGAGTTAATACCAATTCCCGTCGAAACTGGAGGTAAGCCCTGCGCTACCCATACGTCATTCATCTCTGCTAATTTATGCGCGATCGCTAAAGCCGCATCAACCGCAGATTGAGCATCACGGGTACGCTCAGTTTCATTAACATGAGGGATTGGCACACCAAAAACTGCCATCACAGCATCCCCAATATATTTATCGACCATGCCACCATGAGCCAAAACTTCATTAGCGATCGTTCCTAAATAATTATTGAGCCAATTCAGAGTTTCACCAGGGGCTTGAGCTTCAGCCGCAGTGCTAAAATTCCGCATATCCGTAAACAAGACTGTGACGTAGACTTCCTGTCCACTGATCCGCCCTTCTTGCATAAATTGTTCGCGATTGGTCCAAATAATATCAACTAACTCTTTGGAGACATGACGCGAAAATAATCCCATCAGCACTTTACGTTCAGACTGTTGAATTGCTAGTTGATAGGCAGTAACCAATACATTTGCCGAAATCAAGCCTAACAGTGAGGGGAATAATGGTATCCACAAAGCCTGCCCAAAGGCAAAATAACCAGCACCAACTAGACCAGTACAGAGGACTCCTAAAAGACCAATATTTTTGAAAGCATTAGGAATAAATGTGGCAATACCACCACCAATAATTGCCCAAATAGCAATCCATAGAGTTTCGAGATCGTTCGACCAAACCTGAATAAAGCGACGATCGTCTAAAGTCGCACTAATTAACTGGCTAATTATGTTTGCGTGAATCTCTACCCCATACATTAACTCTCCATCAACGCTTACAGGTGTAGGATAACTGTCCTTGAGGCTTTCGGCTGTCACACCAATCAGTACCACGCGATCGCGGAATTGCTCAGGGGCAACATTTCCATTTATTACTTCGCTAACCCGAATATGCTGAAAAGAGCGTGGTTTTCCTCGATAACGAATCATCATTTGATAGCCGCTATCATCTTCTTGACGATACGCACCATAATTAGCAGTCAGTCTGGGAATAATCTGTTTACCAGCCGTAAATTGAATTAGCGTCGAATTAAACTCAATTTTCTTTTTATAGAGCCTTTGTAAAAATAAATTTGTAATCTCAAAAGCAAACGATCCCGAATCTGCGACGACAGACGAACGACGAACGATCGCCCCTTTATCAGTTTGTAGATTAACAAAACCGTAGGTGCTGATCTTCTCTAGGTCGCTTGCTGGCTTTACTCCAGACTGTCCTTCAGCGATCGCCTCAAATCTCGCATTCACAACATTACCTGCATTTTTAATTGCGGTAACTAACTCCTTGCGTCCCTCCAGCACAGGTTGATCCAAATATTTATCAATACCAATCACTGCGGGTTTAGCTGCCGAAATCTGATTAATCAGTTTGGCAAATAGTCGATCGGAAAATGGCCAACGATACTTTTGAATATCTGCTTCAGAAATTTCAACAATGACAACACGCCGATCGCTTGGTTCGTTAAGTTGCGATCGCGTCAAGCTATCATAACTCCACAGCTCAATCTGTTTAAAAGCACCATTATCTCTGAGTGCTAATACACCTAATGACACGGAAAAAGTAATCAATCCTGCAACTAGTTGCTGATGATTTCGTTTACAAAACGCCCCAATATTAATCAAAGCTGAAGGGAGTTGCATTTCGCTTACCACAGAGAAAAGATTGCTTGATTATTTATTCGTTAAAAACCTAGGTGACTATCTACCACAATAGCAACTGATCATCATTGTTGAAGTAGTTCACTTTTCCTCACAAAGCATCAACTGTGTAGGCTGTCAGCAAGATATCAGCAAACTATGATGCCCAAATCTTATTTAATCTAACTGCATTGCTTAGTTCTCCTACATCAGCGAAATAGCGGGATTTTTACTATAAAAAAACACAAAATATAGTACTGCGATCGCCCTAATACTTTGGACAAACCAAAAACCACAAAGATAAAGACGGCGCGAAGCGTCGTCTTTATCTTTGTGGTTTTTATGTTCTAAGCAAAACTTACATTTCTATATAACTCTTGGGTGAGATTATGCTGCAACCATGCGAGGTATCTAGGTGCAAAATCAAAAAAACTGTGACTCTTACTATGCGTATGCCACAGTTTTTAACTTTGCTTTTTAATTATGCCCAGATACTTAACAAACACAAAAAAATAGAGGAGAGGCTTTGCCTCTCCTCTATTTTTTGATTGATTTAGAAGTTTACTTCCAGTTTTTGGCAACAACTTCAGCTAGATCGACAACACGTTGGCTATAGCCCCATTCGTTGTCATACCAAGCCACAACCTTAACCATGTTGCCGCCCATAACCATTGTCAAAGGAGCATCTACGATCGAAGATGCATCTGTGCCACGATAGTCAATCGAGACAAGAGGCAACTCGTTATATTCCAAAATGCCCTTCATCGAGCCTTCAGCCGCAGTACGGAACGCTTCGTTTACTTCTTGAGCGATGGTTTTCTTTTCAACTTCTACTACAAAGTCAACCACGGAGACATTAGGAGTTGGCACGCGCAAGGCAATACCGTTTAATTTACCTGCAAGCTCAGGCAATACCAAAGCAACCGCCTTAGCAGCACCTGTCGAGGTAGGGACAATGCTCAAAGCTGCGGCTCTAGCACGACGTAAATCACGGTGACTCGCATCAAGCAAGCGTTGGTCGCCAGTATAGCTGTGAGTTGTGGTCATTACACCCTTCACAATCCCAAAGTTTTCTAGCAAGACTTTAGCGACTGGTGCTAGACAGTTGGTGGTACAGCTAGCGTTGCTAATAATGTTGTGAATGTCGTGATCGTATTTATCTTCGTTTACGCCAACTACAAAAGTTCCGTCTTCATTTTTGCCAGGAGCTGTGATTAGAACTTTCTTAGCACCAGCGCCAATATGTCTACCAGCACCAACCTTATCGATGAATACACCAGTGGATTCGATAACTAGGTCAATGCCCCAGTCTTTCCAAGGTAGGTTGTCGGGATTTCGATCAGATACTGTCTTAAGCTTGTGACCATTAACCGTAATCGTATCGTCATCAGCACTTACTTCTCCACTAAACTTGCCCAGCATGGAGTCATACTTCAACAGGTGAGCATTAGTTCTGGGATCAGAGGTATCGTTAAGGCCAACTACTTCTATGTTCGTTTCTGTACGCCCTGCCCAGCATCTGAGAAAGTTACGTCCGATGCGTCCAAATCCGTTAATCGCTACCCTGATAGTCACTACTCTTATCGCCCTTTATCTAAATTTAACATTTGATTTTAATCTGATGCCTATGATACCGAAAAACCGTACGCAATTTATTCTCTCTTGTAGCAAAATTTTTGCAGCTTTGCGATCGCGATCTCCAACAAAAATAGAGAGGATATTGAGTATCCTCTCTATTTCGTCTTTTATTAATTTTCTAAGTAGCTAGGCGCAAAAATCTAAACCGAGGTCGGGATTTTAGATTTAACGGGTGCAAAACTAGGCACAACAATCGATTTATCTTGCTTAGTTAAGCGATCGTATAGCTCCATGGTGTTGGGATAGTTAGCCGCAGGGAA
>CAIJEA010000512.1 GCA_903819605.1 uncultured cyanobacterium
GTGCAAAATAAATTACCCAAGCCCGTAAAGTTTCGCCCCGCAGGGGCGAAACTTTACGGGCGTGGATGTGTAATTAATTATGCCTAGCTACTTATAAGGCTAATTTCATACAAAAATCGTCAAGGTCGAGTTAATTCTTACTGAGGAACTTGATTATCACGAAAGTATGCTACTTATTGATTCTTAATTAAGATTGATCATAGAAATTTTTACTATCCAACGTATCAATAAATTCAAAATTGATTTCATAATCTAGAATAGATTCTAAATTTGTTAAAATCACGCTTTATAATGTTGTATCTAAAGCTGTATTTTCAAGCAAAGGGTATAGCTAATAAAGTTGCGATATAGAACAAAAGTGCCTAGCGGTGCAGCCTGAAAATAATGCTGAGGATTGATTTATGGCTTCTAACAAAAATAGCCCCCAAAAAGGTCAAGGCGCTGACGATCCAGACAGAAAGCAACAAACGCCGTCTGATGCCGCTGACGTTGATTGGATGATTATATCCGACATTAGTACGCGAATTGGCTTACCTTCACAACCAAAACAAGAAGTGAAAGAAGATCCTAAGCAATTTTCAAGTCCCTCATCCTCACAAGCATTTTCTCAGCAAGCCATAGATGATGTTGAAGATATAGAATGGTTGCGATCGCTAGGTCTAGATGAAGAAATTGAGCGATCGCCTTCTCAAAAAAACACGTCAAATAGTCAGAATAGTAATGTAGATAATATTGATTGGCTAATTGTTACAGATCTTAAGACGAGAATGGATGATTCGGATGACAAGTCGAAGACTCATCCTACATCTCAAGATATAGGCCAATTTAATACAACTCTTCAGTCACCTTTGCAGTCTGATAACTTAGATAATATTTTTGACGACGATCTGGGCTTAGATGGTCTGGATTTTTTGGAGAATTCTGATTTTTCCGATCTAGATTCTTTAGAATTCACTAATACTTCAGGCGATCTCATCCTTAATGAATTGCAAGATGAAATTGATATTACTGAAGGCCGAATTAGAGAATTAACTGGCTCTCTTAGTGATGAGCACCATTCAGGTGACGCTACGCATGATATTGATTTAGACGCTATTTTAGGAGTTGCTGAGGATATTAGTAATTCATTTACTGAACAGCCTAGTTTAGAAATAATAGATGAGTCTGTTGACAGCCCATTTCAAACTACTCAAACTCCCAATTTCGGCTATACTGAAAATGAAGATTACGATCCAAATGTAGACATCATCGCCGAACAACTGCCTGTATCTACTTATCAAGAGGATCTACAGGATGATTTCTTTAATGAGAACTTGGAATTATCTGAAGAATTTCAAGCTGACTCAGAATTTCAAGACACATTTCAAGCAGCTCAAGATGTATTTGCCAGTGAAAAAATCAATGATCTGGTAGAAGGATTTGATAACGAACTAAATGATGAATTTGGGACATTACAACCATTGGATTCATTAGATTCAAGTGCGCCTAGCGATGAAATTTGGGCAAGTAATTTGCCGAGCATTGAGTCCGAAGTTAGTGATACATCAAATGATGATGCATTTGCTAGCAATTGGGAACAGATGAATGAAAGTGCTATTGATGATGCAGTTTGGGACAGTCCCTCTAGCAACTTTCCTGAAGTTTCTTCTACATCAATTGAAAATGCTTTTGGTACATTAGACGATTGGGCGATCGCACCGCAAACAGAAGCGTTGGCATTGGAGAATAGTGCAAGTTTCGATTTTCATAGTGGTGAAATCATTGAGCAATCCTATGAAGCGGAATTTAATTCGTTAGAATCTGAACAAGCATTTGAGTACATAGCTAATGAGCTTGAAGATAAAGTTACTAATGACATAGAATGGAGCTCAGAGTCAGAAGCTTTATCAATTGCCGATGCTGAACCTGATAATAATGAAGCTTGGAGTGCAAATTTAGAAATAGCCAATACTCCAGACGGCACTCTAGAAGCAGAAATAGAAATAATTGCTGATGCTGATATTAGTTCTGGAATAGCTGATGATTTGCAGTGGAATCCAGAAGGAGAAGTTGAAAGATTTGTTGATGCAGAAACTGGTGAAGAAGCAGACTGGAGTGCAGGTCTAGAGGCTGAAATTGGTAATGAAGCAGAATGGAACTTAGAGCCAGAATATGAAGTTAGCATTGAATCGGAAATTGCTGGTGAAGCCGATTGGAATGTAGGATTAGAGGATGAAATTGCTGAAACTCAAAACTCAGAATGGCATGAGGAACTAGTTGAGTCAGAATATCAAATTGACGTACCATTAAAAATCACTAATGAATTTTTAGATATTAGTGAAAGTAATTTGCTAGAAGAATCTCTCCATGAGAACTTTAACTTTATCGACAATCTTGATGACAATGATTGGACGATCGCTGACATCCCAATTAATGAGATTGTCGAACCAAATTCTGTGAATTTTGAGGAATCTCAAGCCCATGATAGTCTTAAAGATATATCCAATAATTTAGGTGTATTTGAGCAGAGTGTAGAACAGTCGCAATCATCGGAATGGGAAAACTTTGACGAGTCTATTGCTGAGCAAATGACTGACTCGGATTTTGCTGATACATTTTCCAAGTATGCAGTTAAGATACCTCCCTCGGCTTTAGACAGTCAAACTCCATTCAGTGAGGAGACAAATGGATCTGAAGTACCTATGACTGATTCATTTGATGACTTAGAGGGGATTATTGATGAGAACTTTGATTTAGCATCTTTTAATGAAGATAGTTCTTTGGAAGTGCCTTTAATTAATTCTAGTAGTAAAAATTTTACTACTTCACTTACTCCTAGCCGTGTTGAGCCTGTCCCACCAACTCATACCTTGGCATCAGAGTTTACTGCACCACAGTTACCTAAGCCCAATCCCACAAATAGCCCTATTCAGCCAATCGATCATTTTGAGGATGCGTTGGCAAATGAGTTGCTCAATGATAGCTTCGCTCTAGAAGAAGATTTTATTGAAGCAGCTCTTGTCAATGATTTGCTAAATGGATCTGCATCCGAATCGGACTCATTAAATAAAAATGTTTCCGATCGAGAGGTATCTTTTCACCCATCTCAAAATTTATCATCATCTTCACAGTTTGATATGGATACAAATGAGCGCGATTTTTTAGATGATTTTGATTTAGATGCTCATATAACTGGCGAGCATTTCGATTCTGCCTTTTCATCTTCAGCAATCTCGACTGGTCTGACTCCTCCATCTCCTTCGATCTATCCTATCATTTCTTCTGTTACTCAACCAGAACCAACTTCTCCATCTATTAATAACCCACCACCACCACCACCTTTTTTACCGCCTTTACCGCCCAAACGCAATTCTAGTCCGAAAGCCTCTAATTCTCCTTCAGTCCCCAATGTTACAGATCATCCGCAATCTAAAAATAGAATTACAGAAGACGACTTTGATAGCTTTCATGTTCAGTCAGCTCAAAGTAAAAATCGTAAGCCAATGAATTCGATTGATGAGAGTTGGTCAGAACTATTAGATGCGGATACCGTTCTCTCAGGCGTATTGAAACCGCCAATGGACTCGCCATACTTGGATACAAATAGTGCCATGCCTCCCAAAATAGGTGTTAGTACGGGAGGTGCAAGTGCAGGAAGAATCTCACAAGCAGGTAGAGAAAGACCTATTGGTCAAAGTGCACCTAAGCGAAAAGAAACTGGATTGCCTGATTTTAACGATCTTGGTTTAGAAATCCATGATGATAATACTGATTGGTCAGGTTTGCTTGACAGTGGCGATCTATCTGATAGCATTACTTCGATTAGTACTCAAATGTCTTCTCGCGGAAGAAACGGTGCAATGCAATCTCCTCGAACGGACATGTCGGGGGTGAGTGAAACAAGGCAAATACCACGCGATCGCCGCAAACCAATGCCAAGTTTTGGTGATGCTACTCAAGCCCGTATGGCTGCCACTCCCGATCAAATGGATTTTAATCGATTTACTGAGGATAACTATGGTTCCTATGGCAATGAACCATCACCATCTCCTGCCTCCCCAGTCCCTCCTAAAAAGCCAAAGCTGACTATGCCTAATGTCAGCTTAGAGTCATTGTGGCAAAATTATCTAAAAATTCCTGTGATTGGATTAGGCGTGGTTGGGGGAGTTTTCTTGCTCTATACCTTACTAAGTAGACCAATATTTGACTTAGGTTTAAGGTGGGGTTTATTTAAAGATGCAAGTGGAAAAGACTTCACAAATGCAGATTTCAAGGGAGCAAAACTAGACAACGTTGATTTCAGCAAAGCTATCCTTACTGGCGCAAAGATGCAAGATGCTAGCCTTATTGGTGCAAATTTCCAAGATGCAAATATAGATGGTGTTAACTTTGCTAATGCCAACCTGAGTAGAGCGAGATTGATCAAAGCTAGTGTAATTTGGGCCGAGTTTGGTAAAGCGCAAATGAATCTTGTCGATCTTGCGGGCGCAGATTTGACGCATTCTAACTTTGCTAATGCCAAAATGGAAGGAGTTAACTTAAAGGGTTCTAAGATAGGTGCTCAAGGGACTGAAAAAGCGACAATATTCAGTTCAACTATGTTGCTATCTTGGCAGATAGTTAATGAGCCCAAGGAAGGTCGGAACTTAGCTGAGCAAAATCTTTCGGCATTAAATCTGAGCTTTACAAGTCTCAAACGAGCTAATATGTCTAATGCTAAGCTCAATTATACCGATCTCACAGGTACTGACCTGAGTGGGGCGAATTTATCTGGAGGTCAGCTAAATGGAGCTAATTTGAGTGGGGCAAAATTAACTGGGATTAATTTAACTGGTGTTGAATTCGATCAAACTAAACTCCCAAAAACAGATGAAGAAACGGTTTGTCCAAATGGGAAAAAAGGTCCTTGTAAGTTTTAAAATCAAAGCAAGAAATGGCGCGAAGTATCATCCCTTCCTTAGATTTTAAAGTCTTGTTTATTCTCTTCCCAGTTAATAATTAGTAGTGCGGGGTAAAGCCCCGCACTACTAATTATTAACTGGGAAGAAAGTATGAACTACGCTGTGGTATATGACGGTAATTGCAATCTTTGTGCTAATTTTGTTAGCCTTTTAGAAAAGCTAGATTGCGGTCGGCAGTTTTGCTATATACCTATGCAAGACGAAGAGACATTGCAGCAATTTAATGTTAATCCTGACGATTGTGAAATGGGGATGATTTTAATCGATCGCACCGATTTGACTCAAAGATGGCAAGGTAGCGAGGCGGCTGAGGAAATTACAAGGTTATTGCCAATAGGTGATGCGTTGATTGCAGCCTATAGGTCAGTTTCTCCACTTAAAGCTTTGGGAGACTCGACCTATATCAAGATTCGAGATAATCGCTATAAATTATTTGGTAAACGCGATCGCACCTACCATACTGCTTATCCATTTGGCTGTGCCGCTGGAAAGTTGTAGCGATACTAAGTGCCTTCTCTACTTTGCTATATAATCATTTTTGCAATGTTACTGGGCAAAGTTTGTGTATAAAGTTTCTTCTCAGCAAAAGCAATACGAGACCTATATCTTGTCTGATGACAGTACAGGTTCTCAAATAGAAGTTGTGCCTGAACGTGGTGGTATTGTCACAAGTTGGCGCATTAACGATCAAGAAGTTTTCTACCTTGATGCTGAACGCTTTACCCATCCAGATTTGAGTGTGAGAGGTGGCAATCCGATTCTATTCCCTCTCTGTGGCAATTTACCTAATGACGCTTACAATGTGAATGGAACGGATTATAAAATCAAACAGCATGGCTTTGCCCGTGAGTTGCCTTGGACAGCCACATCACAGAGTGATGAGGGTGGAGCAAGCCTCACCGTTGAGCTAGGTAGCAACGAACAAACTAAAATTGTGTATCCCTTTGACTTCCATTTAGCTTTTACTTATACATTGCGTGGTAACACTTTAGAGATTCGTCAAGAATATAAAAATCTCTCTTCTACACCGATGCCGTTCTCTTCAGGCTTCCATCCCTATTTTCTCTGCGGCGACAAAAATCAGATCGAAGTAAGTATTCCTTCTGTACGCTACGAGGATAATCGGACTAAAGAGAGTTTTAATTTTGATGGTAAGTTTAACTTCGATCAAGATGAGATTGACTCAGTATTTGGTAAGCTCTCCAGTCGCTCGACTTCAGTAACTGACAACGATCGCAAACTGAAAATCGCGATTAATTACGATAATTTTTATACCTATCTAGTATTTTGGACAGTTAAAGGTAAAGACTTCTATTGTCTAGAGCCTTGGAGCGCAACTCGTAATGCTCTCAATACTAAAGAGTATCTAACTGTTCTTGAGCCTAATGCTAGCTGTACCGCCACAGTAAGTATTACTGCAAGCTTTTTCTAAGGAGTTACAGTTCTAATAATGTCAACATGAGGTGCGTTATTTGGAAATTAACGCACTTTCGTAGAGTAATGCGATCGCCTATCTTCTAAAAAGCTAGCGATCGCTTGATAAAGTGTCGAAAAAATGAGCAGAATAACTTGGATTGCGATCGGCATTATCAGACCTTTTTGTCAGCTAATTAGGGATTAACCTTATTATCCTTTCATCGTTGGTTTTCCTAATGATTTGAGTTTTTCATTTAAACTTTTCTTTCTCTCTGCAAGTCGATTGGGTTGAATAAATGCGAAATCAAACAAAGACTCAAGTACATCAAGAAGCCACTCAGCCTCTCCAGCCTCAACCTCTACAATCTCACCTGTATTAGTGTCTTTCAAAGGATGTGCCGCAAAATTACCAATATTCCTTATTGCATCTACTGCTTGAGATAAATAAGATGGAACATCCTTTAAAGCAATAAATTTCTCAATCTCAGTTGCAAGACTACTATACTTTATTGTGAAATGCTCTCGAAGGATATCTTGTAATATGCGTCGGCTTAATGCAGCGCTTGCCTTGGCACTAATTGGTAAAACAGCAAAAGCTTCCAAAAAATCTTTTCGATACCTTTCAGGTACTTCAGTCTCTACTTTTCTATTTACTGATTTAGGATAGATAATTTCTTCAAGAGTAATATCTTCAAGGTAATTGTTCTCATAACGGGTTGTATATTCCACCTTATAATATCCCCTCTTGAATAACACGACTAAACCAGCGCATTCTGGGCAATGAGCATAAAACAATCCATATCCCATGCCAGTTTTCTCAACGTCTTTCTCTGCCCATACAGTTTTTCCAAATTCTAAACTTACACCAACACTACAATGTGGACATTTCATAATTTAACTTCACATTTTAAAAAGAAATAATATTACCTAAACAACCAAGTCTTTAATATTTGCTTGAAGCTCTGGTGCTATTTTTTGCCAACTACTAGCAACATTAAAATTCATATTGGTCCTAGCAACTTCTAATAATGAATCATCAATTGAATAAGTTTTTTCGTCGCGCAACCAAATCAGAATATCTGCTAAATGCCAAATCGAAGGTGTACCCTCATAAACTGGCAAAGGGGATTTGGATTTATCTTTGACAATGAGATTTCTAATATTTTGTCGAGAACATCCAAGTATCTTTGCAGCATCTGTCAAGCCAACAAAATCTGGTGTTGCTTCAATTAACTTTGCTTGGGGAATCACTGTCTTTACATCAGTGATAGCGCTAGAAATAGCCTCATAAGCTGATGAAGCATCACGTATAAAATTTAGCGCAATATAACCTTTCGCTCCAACTCCAATTAAGGCATCATCACAACCATTTTCATATAGTTGCTCAACATAATCATTAGGTTCAAATTGTGAATTTGGGAGATTAAACTTTAAAGTAAATTCATACTCGCTCATTACTTATTCCTCTTCTTCGCAAACATCACTTGCGTTTTGATGCCTTGTACAGTTATCTACAACCGGTCTTATCTGTTTTGCGTGATTCCCTGCATTTTTTGGAGTACTCCAAATACTCGATACGCAAAAAATTCCACATCGACATTCTTTGTCATTATAAGGACAATAAATTTTGCCCCAAGCATGAGAGCCGCCAACATCAACGCGCCATCTATTTTGCTCCGCATACCTTAATGATGATTCAATCTCTGGCTTTGAGTGCAAGCGCCTTGTCATAAAAATCTTTTATTTATAGAGATTATCTCCAAAACAAGTGGTTGTCAAGTGACAACTACTTAAAGCTCATAGTCATAGAGAGAATGGCTTAAAAAGACAGAAAGAGAGGGCGATCGCCCTCTCTTTCGCTTTAAATATGAATTAGAAACTATTTAGCAAAAAATAGTAACGCACCGATGACCAAGAAGATAATTGACCATAACAAACCCCAAAAAGCAGGATGACTGGAAACCTTGTTGCCATTAGTAGTAGATAGAAGTTCTAAATCCATCCAAGATGCAACACCACGACGGAACCATCCTTTAGCAGTTGTTTCCATTCCAATTAATCCCTGTACTCGCTTCATACCAAAGAAGAAATTACCCAAAGGACCCCAACGTGAAGCATAGAGTAGATACATCATCCCTGATTTGTCCTGTAGCTTCAGATCGGAACCAAACACATAGCCCGCATCACCGCGACCAATGAGAGTTCCTTCTAATTGCACAGGTTGACCACGCAAAGGGCTAGCATAAGCATCAGACATCAAAGTGATCACATCACTTGCAGGAGCATTCTTAGAACTTGGATACATAATCGATCGCTTAAAGATCATCACAGCGCCCAGCAATAAGAGAGGGATCGAGATAAATGCTTGGACTCCACCCAATCCGCGCCCAAATAGAAATGCACCGATCGCAAGACCAAGGACAATTGTGATAAATTCTGCGCCATAGAGTAGGACATCTTGATAGAAAGTACCATAGAGTCGTTTTTTGTCGAGTTGCTTACCTTCAGCAACCACACGCCCCATATCAAACTCCATATCTAGCCCTAGTTGTTCAGCATAGTTACTGAGCGCACGAACTCGCTTACCTGTGAGTGGATGGGTGGAATTAAGCTCCATCCACCAACCCCAAGGATTAAATAAATCCCAGAGAAAGAGGCGACCGACTTTTTCTGGAGCAGAAGAAATTTGATAAGCAGTACCAGTAGAAGCGGCAGCTTTAGCGTCGTAGATACCAAGAGCGCGAGTCCCTTGCATCAAACGGCTTGGCTCCTTTGATTTTTCGGTTTCTTGGACAATGCCATAGGCAATTTTGACCAAAGAACGCGACAATGCATTGGGATTTCCAGTTTGCTCCGCCGCAAAATGATCGGCAAAATATTCTCTAGTGCGTGATAGATATAACAGCAGATAAGTGCCAACGATATAGAAGCCATAGGCAATAAAGGCAGTAATCATGGCAGCATTTTCGACTCGCTCATCATTAACTTTCTTGCCAATTTCGCGGATGGTGACATAGAGCAAATATGTGATCTGCACCAATGTCGAAGCAACAGTCATCACCGCAAAGTCCCAATGTACGATATGTCCCAACTCATGGGCATAAACCGTAGCAGCTTCATCATCGTCAAGATATTTAAACAATCCTGCACTAACAACCAAACGAGCGCTATCTGGCAAAGCGCCATAGGTAAATGCGGTTGGATTGTTGTCATCAATAATGCCAAGACGAGGCTGCTTAATCTTTTTAAGACTACAAATACGCTGAATCACGCGAGCCGATTCTGGACTTAGGCGTTCGATTTCCTCGATCTTTACCCAGCGAGTGTGATAGAGCCAGCCTTGAGTTAAGTCCATGATCCAAGGCGACACAAAGAAAATAATCGCATTGACCAAAACAGTCACTATTACCGCAACACCAAATCCAAGGATCGGATTAGGGCTGTTGACAATAAAAATTGTGGCAGTAACCAATGAAAATACGATCCCTACGAGTAAAGCGATCGTCATGCCAGATGCGAGGGCGAGGTTACCTGCGATTTTAGCTGTAGCTAAACTTGCGCCAGTTTGCTCAGCTCGACCAGCTTTTTGGGGAAATTCTGATTCTGGTGCGGACATAAAATCCTCTCTAAGTTATTGAGTATTAGTCCCGTGTCGTAATGTTTTTGTTGCGAAATGCCCCAGTCAACATCACCATAATTCAATACAAGTATGATATAGCGATATTCACAAAAAGAAAGGGGATGGGTACGCTAAGCGTACCCATCCCCTTTCTTTTTGTAACTAAGCGTTAAGTGCGATGTTCTTAACAGCATGGCGATCGCTTGATTTACCGATCGCAAATTTAAACGACTCAGACACACTTTTATTAGACTGTGTACTGAAAATAATTAGTCCCAAGATACAAAGTCCTGTGGCGATCGCAAAAATATTAGTAATTCCTACGAAGCTAATCATTTTGCCCATCACTGGACCTGCGAATGCAATTCCCAGATCGAAACCGATCCATGTCATCCCAAATACATAGCCGCGTTCTTGCGGAACTGTGCGATCGGCAAGTAAAGCAACGATCGCAGGAATCACAATTCCTGAACCCATTCCTTCAAAAATTCCCGCCAATAAAAATTCATATTCATGGCTGGCAAAATAGATGATCGCCATCGATAAGCCGTAAAAGAAGATACCAATGGAAATAAAGATGCCCCGACCCCACTCATCACTAAGTCTTCCTACTGGGAAACGAATAATGAATCCTGACAAAGCTGCTGACATGTAGAATAACCCAGCATTTAATGCAATATGTTTTTGTTGCATTAAAATCGGCATGAAAGCACTGAGCGTTCCAAAGGATAAGCCAACGAGTAATAGAACTGTTGAAGGGACTCTAACTCTAGGATTCAGAAAAGTCTGCCAAAATCTGGGCTTTGCCATAGCTGCTGACGCAATTTGGCGATCGCGTTCATTCCCTTCTTCGGCGACTTGAGTTGTCAATAATAATCCTGCAAATGCTAGCAATGATGCTGATATAAATAGAGGTTGATATCCCCAAGCTTCTTGCATCAATCCACCGATCGCAGGACCAAAAGCCAATCCCAATGGATTCACTAAGCTCATATAGCCAATTATTTCGCCGCGTTGCTCAATGGGTGCTAGGTCTGAGACCAAGGCACTGTAGCTAGCCGCAAAAGCGGCAATACTAATTCCATGAATTGCTCTAAATAATATTAATAAAGGGATAGATGGTAATAAGGCATAGCATAAGGGAACTATAGCCGCTACAATTAATCCAATTCTCATTGTGTAGCGTCTACCCTTGCGATCGGAAAGCTTGCCCAGATAAGAACGACAAACGAGCAACCCAATCGCAAAGGAACCCATGATGATCCCAATCTGATCGAATGACTGCGTTAAGCTACGGATGTATAGCGGTAAAGTTGGCAATTGTGATGCCATACTTGACCAGAAAAATAAACCAGCCAAAAAAACCGCAGTCAGATTTTTGCGAAGGTGCGTGTCAAGATTAGAAAAGGTTGTTAAAGACTGCATGATCCCAATATGACCAATAAATGACCAATAAATGAGCGATAAAATATAGAACCCAAGCCATTTGCAAAAATTCCTTCTAAAAGAAATTTATACAAATAGCTTGGGCTGCGATTACTTATTTAGAATTGTCTCTTAAGTTACAGATTTCCGATATCAAGCGATCGGGTGAATCCTAATCATCTATTTAACTCCATTTAGAGTATTGCAAAGAAATATTCTAAATGGAGTTAATATAGCAATTTTCAAATGAGTGCGTGCTCATTTAAAAACAAAAAATCAATCTCAGTAAGAGTTTTGAGTTTTCGTTTTGCCTATAGCAAAATGAAAACTGCTATAAGCTAGTACTTAACAGGAGCAGGAATAGGAGCACGATCGCGTCCAGAGGAGCGACGTGAATCATATCCACCACCGTCACGACCAGAGCGAGAACCACTTCCGCCTTGACCGCGCTTGATAGGTCTACCACTGTAAGAGCCGCCGCCACCGCCATCACGATCGCGACCACGACCGCCTTCAGGGCTGTGGGGTTGTTTAGCCAACACTTGTAATGCGGCTTGCTCAGCTTTATCCGATTGCAGTTGGGTATAAGCCAGTTGCAGAGCAGCAGCAGCGATCGCTTGAGGATCGTAGTCCTCTACCAATTGCGATACTAATGGCA
>CAIJEA010000513.1 GCA_903819605.1 uncultured cyanobacterium
AAATTTGCAAAAATATTCTCCCGACTGGCGATCGCCGATGCCAATGGCTCTAACGGCAATTCCTTCGGATTTAATGCGATCGATTTCTCTCTGTATCCACCAAATATATTCGAGGCTATCAAAATCACCAAGTTGAGGTAGTACTAAAATTAATTTGCGCTGTTCTAATGGGCAATCATCAAGAATCGAGGAGATCGCGCCATCACTGACACGCTGCCTTTGGGTTTGATTAAGAATCTCGTAAGTATTTTGATTCATACCGTAATTAACTTACCTAAAGAAATTATATAGCAATCCTAAATGAGCCATGAGAAACAGAATCTTATAACAAGGGGCTTAAGCCCCTTGCCTTTCTCAAGTTGGATTTACACCATAATTAAATTTAATTGCATACTGCGCTAGTGGAAATTAGCCAAGATTGTAGCGATTGTGGAACTAGACTAGCGATCGCAATTCAAATATCTGCTAGTAACTTGCTTAAAGTTACCAAAGCTAAAATCGCAAAGTATCCAACTGGCTCTCAGATTAAGGTCTTTTACAACTCAAGTTTACCGAATATATCTTGCCTTGAAACAGGTTTTTCTCAGGGGGCTGCATTAATTGTATTGTTTATTTTCTTGCAGGTGTAATAGTAATTCTGCTTGTCGTTTTGAAAATTCGTAAATTTCTGAATTGGGTCTAAATCTTATTTAATGATCGCAATTCGTAACACCCACCGATCCACCCCTAAAGCTCTCTGTACTTGTGAGACTGAATTTAGAGGCAATAGCAGTTTGTATAGAAAATCAATCTACAATTTATGATTTAGGTTTTGAAATAGAAAATTGCTTATGCACAGGCTTTGAATTATCTGTATTTATAGAAAGTACAATCTCATAATCACCATCTGGCCATCCGCTAGTTGGGGCAGACAGATAGGAATAAACGAATTTTGTGTCAGATTTTGTTTCAAGAGTTATGCTATCAATATCAGTTGCCTTAACCGATCCACCTCCTAAGTATTTCCAATCAATTTTGATCTTTGTTCCTTCAGGCGCATACTTTAGATTTGATGTGACAAATATTTTGGGTGTAGTTTTCTCAAATTGCGAGATATCGCTAGCACAGGGCTGATTTTCTGGAACTTCAGTACAAGTTTTGACTTCTTCTAGTGCTGCTGTAGATACGTTAAAGCTACAGGCATTTGTAGCAAAAGTACTCAGTACAAATAGGACAAAAAACTTTACAAATTTGTCGCTGTTGTTTTTCAAATTTTCCAACATTTTTTCTCAATTTTTGATTGGTGTTTATTTCGGCTTTAAAACTTGTTCGAGACAAAACTACAGATGCTAAGCCAAGTCAAAAAATCATAATGTTGTGACTCATAAAGATCCAGTAGCGATCGCACTTCGTAACAGCATCCGCTCTCATCCCCTAACGCTCTCTCCAATCTCTTCACAAAAACTGAATCGCGATCGCACGAAAGCCTCAAATATTCATTGCCTTAGTCATCGTTTAAAAGACTTGATTCTGAAGCGATCGCTTTGCGTTCTAGGGGAAATTAGTCAAGTCTGAAAATACTGCTATATCTACATCTTAAGCCTATCGCGAGACAGGCTTACACATATCGGTGTCAACTCCCAATAGCCTAAAGTTTTATATACTAGTAATGCTTTGTTGATTTTTTGTTATGGATTCCACCGAATGTTCGAGCAATTTCTAGATACGGATGTTTCATTCTTTAGGGTTGAAGTCATCCCTATTTTATTGGTGGTAATTCTGTTAGAGGCAATTCTGTCTGCTGATAATGCAGTCGCCCTTGCCGCAATCATACGCAGTTTGCCAGATCCAAATCAGGAGAAATGGGCGCTACGTTATGGTGTGATTGGGGCATTTGTGTTGCGTGTGATTTTGATATTTACCGCGACGTGGATAATTAAATATTGGCAATTTGAACTAGCTGGTTCGCTTTACCTACTTTGGCTGTCAGGGAAATTTTTCTTAGAAAAGTCTAAGGGAGAGCATGATCCCAAGCGTCCAGTGCGTATGGCGAATAAATTATGGCAAGTCGTGTTACTTGTATCGCTTACAGATCTTGCCTTCTCGATCGATAGTGTAACAGTATCAATAGCGGTGGCACAGGAAACTTGGCTGGTTTTGATTGGGGGAGTAGTGGGGATTATCTCATTGCGTTTTTTGGCAGGAATTTTTATCAAAAGATTGGAAGAATTTACTCACCTTGAATCTGCGGGCTATTTTACTGTCTTGTTAGTGGGCTTGCGCCTATTGCTCAAAGTCTTTTCTGATAGCCTTGTTCCACCCGAATGGTTAATGATAACTTGCATTGGTCTAATCTTTCTATGGGGATTTTCTAAGCGAGAACTATCAAATGCGGCAGAAGAGAACGCAGATCGAAATAATTAATTTTTATATAGCGATCCTAAATCATCTGTGAGAAAGGCAATGGGCTTAAGCCCTTTGTTATAAGATTCTGTTTCTCATGACTTATTTACATCAATTACCGATCAAACGAACCACAAGAAAAACTTTGAAAGCGTTGCTTTGCAAAGCAACGCTTTCAAAGTTTTTCTTGGTTTGGATTTGAGCGCAAAGCGCTGTAGGATTGCTATAGAGTGAAAAAGTTAAGCGTCCCAGCTCTGTCTTGAATGCAATCATCGCCACAGGGAATTTATTAAATTCCCTTAAGAAAAAGGCAGCTCAGTGGTCGTATTTTCTTGATAATCCACTTGTATCGCCCGATAATAATCTTGCGGAGCATAATCTCAGGCTTGCTGTTATCAAACGAAAAGTTTGTGGTGGTTTGCGTTCCAAAGAAGTTTAGTCTATAAGTTGTAAATCCTTAAAAGTATCAAATAAAATCTTTTTACGGATAGGAATCATCGCAAAATTGGGATCTTGATTAACAATATTCAGAGCATAAAAATAAACATTATCATCTCGTTCTAAGTAACCAACATACCAACCGATGTTTTTCATTCCATCAACATCTCGTCCCCAGCCAGTCTTGCCTCTGAGGATATAATTATCTTGGCGCTCAATTACCATAATGTCTTTAACTGTTCTCATCACCGCAGGCGAAAAGGGCAACTCTTCTTTGTAAAGCCTAACTAAAAACTTAATTTGCTCCTCAGGCGAAATTCTCAACTTGCCTTTTAACCAAAAAGAATCAATTTTGTCCGCAATATCTTGATTGCCATAACCAGAGGCTTTAATATACTTACTCATTCTTTCATTGCCAGCCCTTCTAGCTAACTCCTGATAAAACCAAACCACCGATCGCTTAAAGGCAGTTCGCATGGTTTGATCTTGATTCCAATCTGGAAATTCATTATTAACCACGCCATTCCAAGAAATTACGGTGTTTTCATCAGCGATCGCTTTAGTTTCAAGGGCGACCAGTGAGTTGAAAATCTTAAATGTCGATGCAGGAATAAAGCGTTTTTGGCAATGTTTAGAGTTATAGCGAATGTAGCGATCGCGTTTCAGATCGTATAAAACAAAACAACCCTCAGATTTTGCCTCCTGTAAATTTTGAGCAAGGTGTCGAGAAAATTGCGATTTAAATATAGGTGATGATTTCGCCGAATTATTTTGCGATAAAAATTGTGAAGAGACAGGGCTTGCTATGCTTAATGAAAGCACTAAAACAAAAGAAATTTTCTTAATCATGATCTAAGCTTTTGTAATATTTTCCCAATCAACAATTTGACGTTTTTGATGAATCCGAAAATTGCGTTTTTGTTGTCTTGGATAGTCAGCCACGTCAAAAGCCAGACGTTCACCACCCATTAAATATACCAAGTCATCTTCAAAGGGGTTTCTCATGCCATGAGGTAAAGATGGAGCCGTAAAACCCATAAAATCACCTGCGCCTACTTCGATTTCGCGATCGCCTATTTCGGCAATCCCACGTCCTGAAATGATGTAAATAAATTCTTCTTCATACTGGTGAAAATGAAATTCGGTGGTTTCTTTACCAGATTCAACTCTTACTAAATGAATACCCAAATTGTTCATTCCTAAAGCATCACTAAGCAGCTTTGTATGTCTAGCAACATTAGGATTTAGATGATGAGTCTTTACAGTTTCTGGCAAATCACTAATATCACTTGCAGTGAGTAAATGTGCAATTTTATCGCTGTTCATAGTTGAGAATTATTATTTAGAGAAATATTGTTTAGACAATTGTTTTTGCAGGGTTAATAAATTTAAAAGTGGTGATTGAGATAATAAAGATAATTAGAAATAAAAATACACCGATCGCCGATGCATAACCCATTTCTAAACTCGTAAATCCTTTGTCATAAAGATAGTAAACAACCGTTTTTGTACTATTAGCAGGTCCTCCTTGAGACATGATATAGACTTCCTCAAATACTTTCATTGCCCCAATCGAAGAAATTACCGCCACTAAAATAATATATGGCTTCATCAGAGGGATGGTAATATCCCAATGCTTTTGCAACCCGTCAGAGCCATCAATTGCTGCCGCCTCATATAGGTCTGCGGGAATTGCTTGCAAACCTGCAAGATAAATCACCATATAGTAACCAATACCTCGCCATACAACCACGGCAATAATTGCAAAGATGGCAGTTTTAGGATCGGTTAGCCAAGGAATTGTAACAGGTCGAAATGAGATTGTTGAAAGGAAATAATTTAAGATTCCATTTTGAGCATAAACCCACTTCCAAGCAATTCCTGCCACAACCACAGAAACAATCACTGGGAAGTAATAAATTGCCCTAAAAAAATTAATACTGCGTAATTTTTGATTAACTAATATGGCTAAGAAAAGTGGCAAAACAACTAAACTGGGAACCGCAAATACTAAGTAGGTGAGAGTGTTCCCTAAGGTTTTCCAGAAGGTTTGATCTTTCCAAAGATTTATGTAGTTTCGCCCTCCAATAAAGGTCGGACTGCCCACAAAATCATAATCAGTAAAACTCAGATATATTGCTTGTAATACTGGCAAAAATGAAGTTAAACAAAGAAATGCGATCGCAGGCAATAGAAATAAGTATGGAGTCCAAGAAAATTTCCGACCAAAGTTTTTACCTTTGAGCTTGACACTGGGCTGCATAAGTTATTGCAAGAATTAAGGGCAATAAACACAATACAGCAGTATAGCTATAGCTAACATAAAACCGAGAGGAGAGTTGCGGCGCGAAGCGCC
>CAIJEA010000514.1 GCA_903819605.1 uncultured cyanobacterium
ATCGCTCTAACTGAGTTGCTCTACTCTAGCTCTCTTTTAGTGGGCGATAGGGAAAATATGGATATAGGTTCGTAAAGCTTCAAGACGTTGTGATACAACTCATCCAACTTATACATTGCATATACATTATTTTGCCATGCACTTAATATCTTTTGCTGTAAATCAAGCGAATATGCTGCCATTTAATTTTTTCGGCTGATGTACATATCCCTTTCCTACGACACTTTATTTGCCTCCCTATTCTCCCAATTTGAATTTGATCGAGCGTCTATGGGAATTTCTGAAAATGAAATGTTTGTATGCCAAATATTATTCTGATTTTTCGCTTTTCTCTTCGGCAATCTTTGTCTGTTTATTTCAACCTCACATTCAATTTAAGCATGAACTCGATTCACTCCTCACTCTTACAGTAATTACCGATCAAATGAACCACAAGAGAAAATTTAAAAGCATTGCTTCGCAATGCTTTTAAATTTTCTCTTGGTTTGGGTTTGCGCGCAAAGCGCTGTAAGTTTCAGTCATTTGACAAATCTCATATTCTAACCATTTAAAGTATAATTCCTGAAATTGGTGGACTTTTTCAGATTATGCCGTTTTTTGATTTTAGTAGAGCATGGAATCATCAAATCATTCTCAATCCCAATCCAAGCGCACTCGCTTCATTTGGTTTAGGCTTGCGATTCCAAATGAGCGATCGCCTTACTGTCCGCATAGACTTTGGCATTCCCCCAGTCAAATCTATGCTGAAAAGGACTTTACAAGAAAAACGGGATTTATTTTTCTATAGTTACTAATCCATTTTAAGATTTATATATGTGGATCAACCTAAAAAAGTTAATTTGGAAATGGCGAGGTGTTTTTTTTGTTGTTCCTACGACAACAGGGATTTTGTTAGGACTTCGCTTTAGTGGATTCTTCCAACCACTAGAATTAGCTGTTTACGATCTGTTTTTTCAATGGCGACCATTAGAACCGATAGACGAACGCATCGTAATTGTGGCGATCAACGAATCTGACATCCAGAAATTTAGCTCACCGATTCCAGATGTACCCCTAGCCCAACTCCTAAATGCAATTAGGCAGCAGCAACCTAGAGCGATCGGGTTAGATATCTATCGCGATATGCCAGTGCCTAGAAAATATGGCCCTGAATATCAACAACTAGTAAATATATTTGAATCTACGCCAAATCTACTGGGTATTCGCAAAGTTACTGTTAATCAAGATGGCAGTGGTGTCTCAGCTTCTCCAGTTCTTGAAAAACTCAATCAAGTAGCTGCAAATGATTTTCTCCCCGATGGGGATGCTAAAATTCGTCGTGTTCTTCTATCTCTTAAAGATAACCAGAAAAAAACAATTCCCAGTTTAAGTGCTGCCCTAGCCATACAATATCTCAAAAAAGAGAACATTACTCTTGAAGTTCTTGATCCTAAAGAGCAGAAATACAAATTAGGAAAAGCAATCTTCTCTCCCATACAGGAAAATGATGGCGGTTACGTTCACCAAAAAATGGGTGGTTATCAAATATTGTCAAATTATCGTAATTTTCAGGATCGGTTTCGCACCGTTTCATTAACTGATGTATTAAATAGCAATATTCCCAAGGATATATTTCACGATCGCCTTGTCTTAATAGGAGTTACCGCAGAAAGTGATAGCGATTATTTTATTACTCCATATAACAGCACAGCCTTAGGAAACTCTTTGCCTGTAACTAGTGGCGTAGTACTTCATGCTAACATTGCTAGTCAATTAATTGCCAATGCCCTTGATGGAAGACCCATCTTACAGGTTTGGACAAAATCAATAGAGTGTTTGTGGATTGCGATCTGGGCTAGCATCGGCGGGATATTGTGCTGGGTTAGCCACAATACAAAGTTAGTGAAATCACCAAGATTTACTTTGCAGTTGCCTTGGGTTATTTGGGCAATCTTTGGCTTAGGAGGAGGACTATTCACCGCAAGCTACATTGTATTTTTATTGGGTTGGTGGATTCCTGTAGTACCGTCATTATTTGCGCTATTTAATTCAGCGATCGCGATAACAGGGTATACAGCATTAAGCGCTAGTGAAGTTCGCAGAAGGGCTATTCTTTCTGTAATTCCCGATTTGATGTTCAATGTTAGTGGGGATGGAATTTATCTGGGACAGGTTAACTATAATAACGAGATCGAGCGACTGTATCCTGATTTCGAGAATATTGGGAAACATATCTCTCAATTCTTACCGACTGAAGTTTGCGATCGCCAACTTTTCTATATCCATCAAGCAATAAGCACGGGAGAAATTCAAATTTATGAGCATCAAATATGTGTCAATGGAATTTGTCAAGATGAGGAAGTTCGCATTGTCGTAAGTGGAACCAATGAAGTGCTATTTATGATTCGCAATATTAGCGATCGCAAACATGCCGAAGTCATGATCCGCAAAAAGAATGCTGAATTAACCAACACTTTAGATGAGCTAAAAACTACCCAAAAGCAACTTGTCGAATCAGAAAAGTATGCTGCACTTGGTAGTATGGTGGCGGGTATCGCCCATGAAGTGAATACACCTGTTGGTAATAGCTTAATGGCAGCTTCTATTCTTGATAATGCTACCAATAAGTTTAAAGAATCCTTTGAGCTAGGCGAACTCAAGAAATCTAGTTTACAGGCTTATTTAGAGAAAACTAAAAGTAGTAGCGAAATTCTAATCGCAAATTTACGGAATGCCGCTGAACTGATCGAAAACTTTAAGCAAGTAGCTGTCGATCAATCTAGTCTAGAACAGCGTAGCTTTCAAGTAAAAAATTATATTGAGAGGATTCTCATTAGCCTAGATCCTCAGCTCAAGCATACACCACATAAAATCAAAGTTCTTGGCGATGATGCGATCGCGATGCGGAGCTATCCAGGAGCACTTTCTCAAATTGTCACAAATTTAGTGATGAATTCTTTAACTCATGCCTATTATGGTTTAGATAAAGTTGGACAGTTGCAATTTGAAATTACTCAGCAAGGTGACGAAGTTATAATTATTTATTCTGATGATGGTAAAGGTATTCCATCCAAAAGCTTAGATAAAATTTTTGAGCCTTTTTTTACTACAGCTAGAGAAAGAGGTGGTAGTGGTTTAGGGCTGCATATTATCTATAATCTTGTAACTCAAAATCTCAAGGGAAGCATTTTTTGCAAAAGTGAAGTTGATGTAGGTACAAGGTTTACGCTCACTTTACCAATTAACTTAGAGTTATAGCAATAAGTATCTACGGGCAATGGTCACTAAATTAGTGATATAGCAGTTTTCATTTTGCCTACGGCAAAGGAGTCCAGATGCCCCAGCAGGCAGAGATATCAATCGAGGGAGATGAAGTCTATACTTGCGTAGGCAATAACCTTCTCCTCTCAGAGTCAAAAGGATGGGAGTGAACTTTTTCGTGGGATGCTTCCTGAAAGACATTTACCTAGCGATCGCACTGCAATTCTCAATCGCATACTCTCTGAAAATCCAATCTGAGAATGGAGTGACTACTGCCTTGGTTGACTTAATGTAATTGATATAGCAATACGATATACTTTCTGGATTTGAGGTTGTTGATGCTAAAATATGCCTTGATATTTTGTTAGGAAGACAATATATGACCACAAGACGCAGTGATAGCGCATTTCCGATTGGTTATAATCGAGATACTGATAGCTTGATCGACGGAATGACTAAACGTGAATATTTTGCAATCATGATAATGCAAGGTTACACGACAGCCAATACTAAATTTGAAGATGAGTACCAAAAAGCGCGTCTATCAGTTGCCGAAGCAGATGCTTTGATCGATATTCTTGCCTACGAAGCTAATCCATTAAACCCCGAATAAAGACTATATAGCAATAGCCAGTTATGTTAGGACAAAAGTAAAACCCAGAATAGAGTTGCGGCGCAAAGCGCCG
>CAIJEA010000515.1 GCA_903819605.1 uncultured cyanobacterium
CTCCGTGGTAGCAACCAGATGAGATAGGCTGCAAAAAGTGTGATTAGCGATCGCTGCGGTTCGTAAATCATAATTTTCCAATTACTTCCCAAAGCCTGATTAACGAGTTTTACAGCCGCCTTTCCATCTTTATTGCGAATGGCTCGTCGAGCTAAATAACGTAATTGATAGGCGCGGGCTAAGGATTCCCACTTTGCCATGAATTCAGGAGCATAGGCACGGGTTTTGGCGATCGCTTTTTCCCAAGATTCTAACTGTTTCATCATATTTGCCGACAAACCACCAGAATTAACTCGATATAATGTAAGCGGATCGGGAATACCCTCAAAATGCCATTTTGTCGTCAAAGCAATCCGAATCCAGCATTCAATGTCTTCTGACTGACGAAAGCGATCGTCAAAATAGAACTTCTCTTCCAATCCGTAGAAATTATCTATAAATTCAATATCCTGAAATACCTGTTTGCGGATAACTGGAACAGAGCCATTGCTAATCGGATTACGACAAAGAATTAATTCAGGAGTAATATCTTTTATTTTAGGGATTTGGTAATTGCCGAGGGATTGACTATCGTCATCAATAAATTCTGAGCTGCAAAAACTCACACCAATTGTAGGATTTGCCTCTAAATGTTGTACATGCTTTGCTAATTTTTGCGATCGCCAAACATCATCGGAATCGAGAAAAGCTAAATATTCTCCCTGTGCGTGACGAATACCTGTATTTCGCGCCCCAGCTAAACCTCGATTTTTTTGACGAATGATTTTGATTCGCGAATCTGGGAAACTCTCGCAGATTTCGATACTTCCGTCTTTCGATTCATCGTCAACGATCAACAGTTCAAAGTCGGTAAAAGTTTGCGCCAAAACGGAACTAATTGTTTCAGCAATATATTTCTCAACATTATGGACAGGAACAATTACAGAAACTTTTGGCATGGTGAACTCCCTACAAACTGTAAATATAAAGATTACAAAAGAGAATCTTAACCCTGCGATCGCTTTTTCCCTTTAAAAAAACTGAGTAGATATCGCCCGTAGGTTGCCAATAGCGTTAGCAAAGTACGATGCGGTTCTCGCAAAAAAATTTGCCAGTCGGAAGCGATCGCCCTGTTTATAAAATCTAACCCGACTTTGGGTGGTAGATCCAACCGAAAAGCACGTCGCGCCAAATAGCGTAAGTGGATCGCTCTAGCAAGAGAATAATGCTGTTTTACGAGAGTGGGGGCATACTCCTTTGCTCGATCGATGAGCAAATCCCAACCAGCCTCCATTCGATACAGCGATGCGGAGAGTCCCGAAGGACTTGCCCGATAATATAACAATATGCGATCGATTCCTTCAATTTGCCAAGGCGACTTATCCTTGCGGTTGTGACACATGACACGAAATAACCATTCCAGATCTTCGGAATAGCTCATGTCTTCGGCGAACCCTCCTATCTGCTTAAACACCTCAGCCCTTGCGATTGGATTTGACATGGTAGTAGTGGGATTTTCGTAGAGAAAATCTTCGGGTCGGAGATTGATGAGTCGAGAGGTGGAGACTTGTCCAGTTGGATTACCTTCTAAGCTCATAAATTCTACACGAGCAAAGCTGACGGCTAAGTTGGGATTATCGGCCAAATGTTCTATATGGGCAGCTAACTTGTCGGTAAACCAAATATCGTCAGCATCCAGAAAAGCGATCAAATTTCCCTTTGCCAAGCGCACTCCATGATTGCGCGTAGCTGATACCCCTTGATTGACTTGTGATAAAACTTTGATGCGGCGATCGCTTAGAGCATATTCGTTCGCTATTTCTAATGTGTTATCCGTAGAACCATCGTCAATAATTAATAACTCGAAATCTGTAAATGTTTGTTTCAGAACCGATTCAATTGTCTGACTAATAAAATTAGCAGCATTGTAAGCGGGCAAAATCACAGATACCGCAATATCGCTCATTGCTTGACCTCAGTTAAGTATGTTCTAATGGTCATGGGGGAATTTAAAGAAACAAAACATTAATCTAACTTTATCTCCTCATGTCTCTGAAGTAGCGATAAAGTAACGCTTAAAAATCTGACAATTGACCTATGAACTTACCTTCCCTTGGCTTGGTCTTCAATTTTCCTCAAACAAAATCCTTTAGTATGGATTTCTGTTCTGAGATGCTGCTAAACCAACTTCAACAAGATTCTCATCTTCCCTTTAAGCCAGAGGCAATTATTCCACAGGAATATTACCGAATATTAACTAGAATACCTTGGTTGGGTAGAAAATTTCCGATCCGTACTTTAGAAACGATGTTGAATAACTTGTGGGTCTATCCTCAAGCGTTAAAAAAAGTACGCGATCGCTTTCAATATTTCCATATTTGCGATCATAGCTATGCCAATTTAGTTCACGATCTCCCTGCGGAAAGGACTGGAGTTTTTTGTCACGATCTTGATGCTTTTCGATCGCTCTTAGAACCCGAAAAATATCGTCGAGGTTGGCATTACAATGCAGGACAACAACATGTTCTTAGAGGAATGCAAAAAGCGAAGTTTGTTTTTTATACTACGAACGAAGTCCGTCAAGAAATCGAACATTATCAGCTTCTCGATCCTAATAAGCTAATTCAAGCTCCCTTAGGCATTGCCTCCGAATTTACGGCGATCGCTTCTCAGAAACCTTCAAAAGTATTAGATTCCATTGGACAGCAACCATTTTTACTGAATGTCAGTAGTAATCAAGTTCGTAAGCGTCTTGATATTTTATTGCAAGCTTTTGCAGGTATCCACGAGCGCTTTCCTGAGCTTAAATTGGTGCGTGTAGGAGCGGAATGGACTCCTCAAATGCAGAAGTTGATCCAAAGCTTGGGAATTGGAAATAGTATCATTCGGTTGCAAGGGCTTGAACGTAGCGAACTAGCAGAGCTCTATCGCCAAGCGACAATTACCCTAGTAACTAGCGAGTCAGAGGGGTTTGGTTTGCCCGTGATTGAGGCACTGGCTTGTGGTTCGCCTGTGGTGGCAACTGATATTCCTGTTTTGCGTGAGGTGGGGGGCAATGCTGTAACTTTTTGTCCGCTAACCCGCATTGATGATTGGGTAACGGTTCTCGAAAATCACCTTCAAGCTCCAAATGCTCAACCATCAAAAGGCGATCGCCTAGCACAAGCGGCAAAATATTCTTGGGCAGCACATGCAAAAACAATTAGTGATGCGTATGAGAGCATTGCAAATTAGATGAAGGTGTGGTTGCAAGTAACTTAAGACTCTAAACATCGAGTTTTTAACAACTTAAAAGATTCTGGATTGTATCTGTTAGTTGCTTAAGCTTAACTGGTTTGGCTAGATATTTATTTGCGCCTGAGGCTAAACATTTCTGACGATCGCTGGCTGTAGAGAGATCTGTCAATGCAATTATTGGAATACTCTCCAAGGCATGGTTTCTACGGATTTGTTTAGTTACTTCTATGCCATCAATGCTTGACATTTGAATATCCACCAGAATTACATCTGGGTTATTGGATTTGGTGAGGCTGATTACGTCCTGACCATTGCGCGCCAAAATGAGTCTATAGCCTTTTGCCTCCAAATAAGATGACATAGAGCCAATATTAGCTTCGTTATCTTGTACTAATAAAATTAGAGGCGACTTCGGTTTCGGTTGCTCTTTGTGATTAAGTTTTAGTTGTGGATTTGATAATGAATTCATAGATGTTTCTGAGTCAATAGGAATGGGAATAGGTAATGCGATTGTGAAGCAGCTTCCCTCACCGATTTTGCTGATCGCGCCTACCTTACCGCCATGAAGTTCCACGATCTGTTTGACGATCGCTAGTCCCAATCCAGTACCCATATATTGACGATTTAGTGCGCCATCAATCTGAACAAAAGGTTTAAACAGTCTTGTAATGTTCTCTGGAGAAATCCCAATTCCTGTATCGATTACTGCAATTTGCAAGTAGTTCTCTCTTTGGGAGTAATCACTGTCTGGTGCTAAGATTGTTTCTGGAAGTAATTCGGTAAAAGGTAGACCCTTAAAAATATTTTGAAAAGAGACTTCTAAACTAATACTGCCGCCATCTGGAGTAAATTTAACGGCATTGTTTAGCAAATTGATTAATACTTGACGAATACGTCTTTCGTCCAGCATTAAATTTGGTAGATCGACAGGAATTTGAACTTTTATTTCAATATGTTTTTGATACGCTAGCTGTTTGACAAAAGCCAGACTCGTTTGACAAAGCTGTTCGATAGAAGTAGATGTGCGGTCAAGCTCTATCTGTCCAGATTCAATTTTGGCAACATCGAGAATGTCGTTGATCAATGACAAAAGATGTGTTCCACTACGCTCAACTGTCTCCAATGCTCCAATTTGCTTATCGTTTAACGATCCAAACACACCTTCTTGCAAAGCTTCAGACATACCTAAAACAGCATTTAATGGAGTACGCAATTCGTGGCTCATGTTCGCTAAGAATTCATCTTTAAGTCTTGTGGCGCGAATTAATTCTTCGTTAGTTTTTTGGAGCTGGATTTCGGCCCGCTTGCGATCGCTAATATCACGAATAAAAAACACTACTTCATCATTGCCACAGGGAGCTACACGCAACTCTTCAAAGTGGAGACTCCCATTAATCATAATTTCCTGTTCATAGGACTGTACACATTTGGTGTCGAGAGCTTTTTTAATTGCATCAAATTCTCTTTCCCAAATCTCTATCGGCAGACAATCTCCTAATTTTTTACCGATAACTTGATCGGGTTCAACTAGATTTCCTACATCGGGCGATGCTAAGAAATCTAGATATTTGCCTTCACAATTCACCCGAAAGACTAGGTCTGGCAATGCTAACAATGTAGCTCGCGATCTTTCTTCACTGAGTTTTAAGGCTTCTTGCATAGCTTTGCGATCGCTAATATCCATTGCAATTCCAAACAAACGAGTTCCTTTCTCTAATACATCACAAAGTACCTCTGATTTAGTAAAAATGTAACCAGAAGAACCGTCAGCTCGAATAATTTTGAAGTCTGTGGCGTAAGGCTCGGCAAATTGAATAGCTCGATCGACTAATTGATGAAATCGCTCTCGTTCATCAGGTGGAAAATATTGGAGCAATTGCTCATAGGTAGGCTCACCAAAATTGGGTTCTATACCAAAAATGTTAAAGATTTCTACCGACCACTTAATTTCTTTTGTCTTTACATCTATTTCCCAACTGCCGAGATGGGCAATTTGTTGAGCTTCTAGTAATTTTGCTTCACTTTGACGTAAATCATTAGTTCTCTCTTCTACTCTAACTTCCAGTTGTTGATTTAATTGCTCCAAGGCTTGAGCGACTCGATCGCGTTCGATCGCAATTTTGGCAATATCTGTAGCTAAAGCAACGATCTGTAGTTCTTGCGGAGTGGGACGATGAATAGCTTGATAATAAACCGCAAAAGTCGCTAATACTTCCCCATCACTGGTAATTATGGGATATGACCAACAGGATCGTAAGTTGCATCCTAGGGCTAGTTCTTTAAAATTTTGCCAAAGTGGATCGGTGGCAATGTCCGATACAATCACGATTTCACGACGAAATGCCGCAGTGCCACAGGAGCCAACACCCTCGCCAATCGATAAGCCTTCAATAGCCTGAGAATATTCTTTCGGTAGATGAGGAGCTGAACCTAAATGTAGTTTACCTTGGCGATCGCATAGCAAAATGGAGCATAGCGATCGATCGATTTGTTCTTCAATCGCCAATACTAATGCCTCTAAAATTGTAGACAATGATTCAGCTTTGGCAATTCTCTCTAAAATTTGGCTCTGGATTGATAGTCGCAGCTCTGCTTGTTTGCGATCGCTAATATCTAAATGCGTACCAATCATCCGCAGCGGCTTACCACTATCATCCCATTCCGTTACTTTGCCTTTACTTAATACCCAAATCCAATCCCCCTGTTTATGACGCATCCGCATTTCAACTTCATAAGCATGAATTTCTTGCCGAAAGAGTTGTTCCAAAACTTGAAGCGTTTTCCGCAAATCCTCTGGATGAGCATTGCTCTGCCAAGTCTCAAAGCTAATTGGTTCTAGCTCCTTAACTGTGTAGCCTAGCATCTGTGCCCATTGTTCGTTAATTGTTAATTCTCCAGTCTGAACAGCCCAGTCCCATAAGCCGATCGCCGATCCTTCAAGGGCAAGTTGTAGGCGTTCTTTGATTTGATCCAACTCGATCGCCGCTTGGATGCGCTCAATTCTCATTTTCGCTTCGCGTAACTCACGCCTTACCGCCTCTGGTAAGCGAGTTAAGCTTCCTTTCATCAAGTAGTCATTGGCTCCTGCAATCATTAGTTCCACTGCTAAGGCTTCGCCAATAGTGCCAGACACAACAATAAAAGGAAGATGGCTACAGATCTCTCTAACAATTTCTAAGGCTCTAGGCGCATTGAGTTCGGGTAGATTGTAGTCAGATATAACCACATCCCAAGTACAATTTTTGAGAGCCTCGACAAGCTCCTTAACTGTTTGAACCCTTTGCCAAATTGGGACGAAACCACCATGTCGAAGCGATCGCAGGATTAACATAGCATCGTCTTCATAGTCCTCAATAATTAGAACGTTGATGGTTTCACTCATGGCTCATAAACCTTTTGGTATTTGCTCGTTGACTACTCCCCAATACAGTCCCAGTTGTCTTACCGCATCAGTGAAGCGATCGATCTCCACTGGTTTTCGCACATAACTATTTGCTCCTAAACTATAGCTTTCGACAATGTCGCGATCTTCGCTGGACGAGGTTAAGACCACTACTGGCAGAAGCCGTGTGCGAGCATTGGCTCGAATCCTACGTAGTACTTCAAGTCCATCAACTTTTGGGAGTTTCAAGTCTAGGAGTACGACACAAGGCAAAGGATCGGCATTCAATACCAGATTGAGAGCCTCTTCACCATTTCGGGCAACCACAATTTCATTGGCAATTTGCCCTTTTTTTAAAGCGCGAATAGTAAGACGCTCATCATCAGGATTGTCTTCAACTATAAAAATGCTTGACAAATTGCTCATGGTTGAAAATTGTAGTATTAGCTATAGAAGATTGAATATATAAAATATTTTCTATTTATCTTAATCCTAAAATTCTGATGTGTCTAAATTAATCATGATTTTATTAGAAACTTATTGAAAAGTTGCGATCCGCTAGCAGTATTCAAAGAATGGGTTTAGAGCGACTCTTCTTTCATTAGATCTCCTTCATTAGATCTTATAGATAATTGATTTTTGGCTTTTATAGTAATTTCCGATCAAACGAGCCACAAGAAAAATTTTGAGCGCAAATAGCTGTAAACAAGTGCATACACCATTTGAAACCTGCAAAAGGAATGCTATAGAGTGAAATAAATTGTTGCACCCTGCTCAATAGCTCCTTCAGCCCAAACCTTGCCACCATGGCGACAAATAGTACGTTGTACAATTGCTAAACCGATGCCAGTTCCAGAAAATTCATTGGTGTTATGTAACCGTTGGAAAGCTCCGAAAAGCTTACTAACATATTTCATGTCAAAGCCTGCGCCGTCATCGCACACAAAGTAAATTCGCTGTCCATCCTGTTCCAGCATTCCAAATTCAATCCGAGCGGTGGGATGATGGCTGGTAAACTTCCAAGCATTTTGTAATAGATTACTAATCACTACTCCCATCAGAGAGGCATCGGCTTGGACGATCGCATTATCTACGACGACAAAATCAACTGAGCGTCTGGGGTCTGAAGCTTGCAATTCTTGAATCTCTTGACGAACTAAATCACTGAGGTTTACGGGACGGTATTGAATTTCAGTACGCGATACACGCGACAAGTTGAGCAAGTCATCAATTAATGTTCCCATCCGATTTACATTTTTGCTGATGCGATCGAAGTAATCTTTACCCTCAGCATCAAATTGATCGCCATAATCCTCAATAAGAGCTTGACTAAAGCCATTGATTGCTCGCAAAGGCGCTCGTAGGTCGTGGGAAACTGAATAGGCAAAAGCCTCTAACTCCTGATTAGAAGCCTCAAGCTGCAATTTGGTTTGTAATAGCTTTAATTCCGATTGTCGGCGATCGCTAATATCTAAAATAGTCCCTACTAATTGGGTTAATTGCCCTGTTTGATCAAAGATCGGTTCTCCTCTGGCTTCTACATGCGCTAATGTGCCATCGGAACGATAAAAACGGAATTCAATCTCGTAGGGAATTGCGTTGGCAATGGCAGCTTGTACAGTCTCTTGATGATAACTGCGATCGTCAGGGTGAATTATTTGCTGCAATTCCTCAAAACTGGGAGCATCTAGTTCTAGACTGCGCCCAAAAATTCGGAATACTTCATCTGACCAAACTACCTTACTCGTTTGTAGTTCAAATTCCCAACTGCCAAGTTTACCGATCCGTTGCGCCGTTTTTAAGTGGACATCGCTTTTTCGTAATTGTTGCTCAGCTTCTTTTCGTTCAGTTATGTCTATGTGACAACCAATCATCCTCAAGGGTCGCCCCTCTAGATCCCATTTGATAACTTGCCCAGAACAAATCACCCAAATTGTCGATCCATCTTTATGGCGATATCTAACTTCGTTCACGAAAGGGACATCACCATGACTTTGGACATGTCGATTAAAACATTCGAGAACCTTAGATAAATCTTCGGGAAAGATCAGTCGTTGCCAACTCTCAGGTAAGTTGGGTAACTCATGATCTTCATAGCCAAACATTTTCTTAAACCCTTTACTTAAGTATTGTTGATTAGTTACGAGATCCCAATCCCAATAGCCCGCAAGGATTATATCTAAAATATTTTCTAGCAGTTTTAGTTCTTGACGGATTTGCTTTGTTAGTAAACGTTGTGCTTCAGCTTGCTTGCGATCGCTGATATCAGTATGAGTCCCCATCATTCGTAAAGGTTGATTTTTCTCATCCCACGCAACAATCTTACCGAGGGAAAGCAACCATTTATAATCTCCATTTTTGGTTTGCTGACGAAACTCAACTTTATATTCTGGAATATCCCCAGCAATATAAGCGTGATAAACATCCGCAACTATTTGTTTGTCGTCAGGATGTAGCCGTTCGATCCACTTAGCATTAGTTTCTTGGAATTCCGCTGGATCGTATCCCAGCATAATTGCATATTCAGGAGTGACGAAAGATTCTCCAGTTTGAATATTGAGATCGTAGAGTCCCTGATTAGCGGCTTTTAATGCCATTCGTAATCTTTCTTCACTTTTCTTGAGGGTCTCTTCGGCTAGTTTGCGATCGCTAATATCAGTAATCGTGCCAACGTAACCGATGGTTTCACCCGACTTGTTCTGTTGGGCTACTGACTGTCCATATACCCAAGTTATTTTGCCATCTTTATTTAAAAATCGATACTCTAAAGAAAAGTGACGCTTGTCTCGAACTGATTCATTCCACTCTGCTTCTACTAATTCGCGATCGCTAGGGTAGATGCCATTCAACCAACCCAGCCCACTGGCTTCCGCCACCTTCAGTCCAGAGATCTGACACCATCGATCGTTAACATATAAGCAGTTACCCAAGGGGTCGGCATGAAAGATGCCAACAGGGAGAATTTCCGCAAGATAGGCAAATACTCCTTCTCCATTCTGAGGTGACACAAATTCTGACTGGTTATGAGAATTAGATACGGCTTCCACTGCTTTCCTTTCCTGTAGAGTTTTATGTTAAGGACTTACGCAAAAGAACGAAATGTAGGGGCAATTCATGAATTGCCCCTACGATGAAATAAGGGTTTCAATTCATTTTTGCGTAAGTCCTAATGTTGTAAAATTGCGAGTCATATCGCCAATCCCTCAAAAATGCGACGCTTAGTATTTTTTTCGCAAAACCTTTAGAAGTGTATTTGTATTGTCTTTTGTATATTGCTTGCGATCGCTACAGTAAAAGTGATAATGATCTAATTTAAAGCATAAAAAAAGCAGAATTGTAAATCTACACGAAGTAATTATTGATGGAAACTACAGTGATGGCATACTAGCGATCGCTAAATAAGTCAGTACAATATCTAATTTAAAGAGCCTTATACATGACATTAGATGGCGTTCTTAATAGTTATTTAATTTAGAAAAACCATGCCCAACTCCGATTATGCAGAAGAATTAACTTGGACGGCTGAAGCAAAAGTCAAATACAAAAACATTCCTTATTTTGTGAGAACTCAAGCTCGTCAGAGGATTGAACAGCTAGCACTTGCCTCTGGTAGTGATACGATTACGGCTGAAATTGTCGAAAAAGCAAGGGTTGAGTTTGGTCAGTGACAGAAATATTCAGAGAATCAACTAGCGATCGGGGCTATTTGTTGACAGAGCAAGCAAATCCTGATAGCTACAATCTAGATCGGCTCAGTGCCTTAGAAATTGTCGAATTGTTTAATCGAGAGGATGCTAAAGCCGTTGCTGCTGTGGGGCAAGAAAAAGGGTCGATCTCCCAAGCGATTACCACTATTGCTTCAGCGATCGACAATGGTGGCAGATTATTTTATGTTGGGGCAGGGACGAGCGGCAGGCTAGGCGTACTCGATGCTGCTGAATGTCCACCAACCTTTTGTAGCGATCCTGAATTGATTCAGGGCATTTTGGCAGGTGGCATGAATGCGATGGTTCGTAGCTCAGAGGCACTTGAAGATCGCGAAAATGATGGAGCTGTGGCGATCGCCGAGAGAAATATCTGCGATCGCGATGTTGTCTTTGGCATTACCGCAGGTGGGACAACACCCTATGTCCATGGTGCACTCAAGGAAGCAAAACATCGAGGTGCAAAAACGATCTTTTTTTGCTGTGTCCCACCCGATCAATTTCCGATTCAGTACGATATCGAGATCCGTCCTCTTGTGGGGGCGGAAATTTTGGCGGGGTCAACAAGACTTAAGGCTGGTACAGCAACTAAACTGGTGCTTAACACTATTTCTACGGGTGTAATGGTGCAATTGGGCAAAGTTTACGGTAATCGCATGATCGATGTATCAGTGACTAATAGCAAACTTGAAGATCGTGCCATACGGATTATTCGCGATCTCACATCAACCAGTCGTGAGGATGCAGCAGCATTATTAAAGCGATCGGGCAAACGAGTTAAAATAGCTTTACTAATGCATTGGAAAGGTGTAGATGCTTCTACCGCTGAGCAAATGCTCCAAGATACTCATGGACATTTGGGCAAAGCTCTAGCTTCAGCATAGTTTAGTGTTGATGATGGATATATTCCAAACCAGTAAAGTTGTATCCCGCAGGGGCGCAACTTTACTGGGTTTGGTAATTAGTGTTGCTTATATTTAGTGTTGGCTGAACGAAGCCGCAGCCCAACTAAAGAAACACATAATGTAAGATGTGTTAAGCAAAAATGTAGAAACTATGACAGGCTCAGAACTCCGCCGAGCGATCGCGAATAAATGGGACTTTTCCTATGACGTGCAACTACGCAAAACTCAAGGCAAGATCTTCTTGCAAGTAATGTGGCGCTATCAAGAGCAACAGTCCTTTTCTATGAGTGAGGCTGATTTTATCGAACATCTTGATGCGATCGCTTCATATTTGAGCGATTGGGGCGTAGTCGAACAGGTGCAAAAATTTATTGAAAGCACCAAAGAACGTCCACGCCTCGGTAAAGCTGTGAGTATTCCTTTGCAAATTGGCGAGCGATCGCTAGAATGGTTAGTCGATTAAATTAACAAGTAAAGTGTGGAACTTATTCAATCTGTCTATACTCTCCATAAAGAATGCTATAAAAGTTGATAAAAGTGTGACGTATTGCTGACTTTCTTGGCTAAAGATTGTACGCTTATGATGCAAAGCTGTTTGTTGATCTGTTTTTGTATATTTTCTTCAAAAAACTTTCAGTCTTCTACGGTACGCCGCTAGTCATACCTCCTAAGTCAAAAACGTCAGGGTAAAAATATGAGTCAAGCAGGAGCTAACCCATGGGATCGCCAATTTGTTAATCTTGGGCGAATCATGCAGTTCTTGCGTGATGAAGACAGCATTGACAACCTATTGACAGCAACCCTTGATTATCTTCGAGATAATTTTGAATACAAACTTATTTGGATTGGACTTTACGATCCAGAAAACCACCGACTTACAGGTAAAGGTGGCACAACTCCTGCGGGAGAGATTAAATTCTTAAAAGAGCGCTTTGCCCTGAATGCGGGTGATCTACTCGATCAAGTAATTTTGCAACGTAAGCCTGTACCGATCGCCGATTTGCGCCAAGAAAAACGCAGTGGCGAATGGCAAAAAGTAGCCCAAAAATTTGATATCCAAGGCACATTACTCTGGCCAATCTATCATCGCGATCGCAGCTTTGGTGTGGTTCTGTTAGGCTCGAATTTGTGGAATGTTACACCACGTAATGAAGAAAGAGCCAGACTTTCAGTAGTGCTTGGATCTCTTGGCTCCACCCTAAGCCGTCTTGATGCCGAGTGGCACTATCACAATGCCAAACGCCCCGACGAACCTTTATTAGAAATACTATCTAAAATCCGTAATCTGCCAGCACTTAACGAACGTCTTGAAGAGATCGTGCAAGAAACGCATGGATTCATCATGCCCGATCACACCAATATTTACTGGTTTGAACGCGAACATCAGTATTTTTGGCGGCGAGTAGCTAATCGACAAGCAGGTCCCAAGGCAAAGCAATCGGCTGATAATACGGCTGGTGTGACAGTGCAGAACGCGCCGAGTTTGTATCAGGCATTGTCCAGAGATCAGCTTGTGGTTGTGGTTGATGCCAAATCCATGACTAAAGGTGAAGTTAGCAATCGAGTTATGGAACAGTTTGGCGCAAGCTCTATAATTATTGCTCCTATCTTTTTCCAATCAGAGCTTTTGGGTTTTCTTTCTGTAGAGGGAGATGAACCTAGACTCTGGACAGATGATGAGCGTAATTTTGTTCTCGGAGCTGCAAGATTAGCGGCAATTACCGCTCCCTTAGAAGAAATGGAAGTTACTGTCGATCGCATTGCTTCCGATCAAATACTTACCGCAGGGATAGCAAGGGCAATTTACACAGATAGTGATTGGCAAAATGCGCTTGATAAAGCCGCCGAACAGCTATGTTTGCGCTTAGGACTAGAGCGATTCTGGGTCGCTACCTACGATAAGGACAACGATATTTTTAGGATCGATTTTCAGTATCATCCCAAAAATCGTCGCCCTATTCCTAATATGTTGCCAGGGCTAGCTGCCGTTGATGTCCAAATGATGGAGCAGTCTCCCGATGCGGCAACCGTGGAAAATCTCGATAGTGATTACAAGTTTCTATCATGGCGGAATTCGCTAATCGATCTAGATGTCCGATCGATGATTGTGAGTAGCACTGCGACGGGCAAATCACTAGAAGCTGTTTTAGCCGTTGCTCATGAAGCACCGCGTACATGGTCGCGACCAGAGCGAGAAATGGTGCAAGCAGTTGCTCAGCAAATTGGTTTGATTATTCACCAGAATGAACTACAACGAGTATCTGATGAACGTCAGAAGTTGCATCAAGCAGTGCAGTTTGGTCTAGTTGCGCTGCAACAGTCTACAGCCCTTGAGAAGTTGCATCATACTGCTACGCAATTAATGGCTCAGGTTACTCAGTCTCCCCTTGCGATATTGGTGGTATGGCTACCTGGTCGTCAAGGTGGACAAATTGCGTCAGTATTTGCTAGCCGTGATGAATATCAAATCTCAATTAACGAAACTTTAATCGCGATCGAAGAAGATCCTCTTGTGCAATGGACTATTCAAAGTGAAGGAATTTTGCCACTTAGTATCCATGATTTGCCAGAACAGACCAAAGCTTGGCTCAATGCCCCAGCGCTTGGACATTTGATGGTCACTGCGTTGCGAACAACTCCTGAACATCAACCGACTGGCATGATTTTAGTCGCCGATCGCGCTGGACGGAGATGGGTCGATCGCCAATTGCAAGCTTTTAATATGCTAGCTAATCAGCTCGCATGGTCGCGTCGCCATTTGCTATTAGTCGATCATCTCAAACATAACCGTCAAGAACTCGAACGCCTCAATTGGTATAAGCATCGTCGGCTTGAAGATATCTATCGGACGGTCAGTGGTGGAGTGCAACGCCTGTTGGATGCTGATGCTCGTGCTAATGGTACTGGAGGCATTAATAATGTGACTTTGCAAAGTTCTCTCAAGCAGCTACAAGGTTCTCTATCACCTTTGCCTCAAATTATTCGCAAAGAGCAGTGGCGATTGCGTCCAAACTATGAAACTGCTCCTTTAGCGGGTATGCTCAAACGGGCACTGGAACGGGTTGACTCGTTGGTAAAACAACGCCAAATCTGGTCACAGGTTCATAACCAAGCCAATGTGGTTGTTGGCGGTGACATCGCTAAGATGGAAATGATTCTCAATGAGTTGTTACTATTTGCCTGTGGGCGATCGGATGTAGGCGGTAGAATCGATCTCTGGTGTCGCCAGATTGATGAGAAGCTATTAGAATTATCGATTACTGATTATGGTGTAGTTGATGCATCTTTACTGCAAGAGTTACATCAAGGCAGAGCGATCGATCCGCTCTCTCCATCGTTGCTAGATCAACCTCCTGGTCTACATCTTGCCATTTGTCAAAATCTCATGCTAGAGGCGGGTGGTGAATTATCTCTATATCAACTGGAAGATAATCGAATCCTCAGCCGTTTAATTTTGCCGCTTTCTACCTCATAGATACTTCTCCTCAACATATGTTGCAGAAGAGGTCGTAAGATTCAACCTAGCTATGACGATTGACTTCTTGCTGTAGCCATTCCTCAACGGGTTGTCCATCCTTGCGGATTAGTTCTATCTCAACTATCACAGAGGAATTTGTACCAACTGGAGCCATTTTTTGATGGAAGCGAATTACATAATCTTTGGGATTATGATTGCGATCTTTAAGCCAGTCTTGCACTTTGAGTTCGGCAAAGAGTGATTGCCCCTGCTCAAACATCCGTGTAATCTGCATTCTGATCGTAAAAGGGTTAACTGGCATAAAATCCTCTTTTTTACACGAGCGATGCGAAGCACAGCCCAATCCAAATTACTTTAATACAAGATAATACAACTCTCCGTCACCTTTGATTAAGCCAGATCTTTGTTTAGCCCGATCGCCAGTTCCCATAAATATGTCCACACGTCCCGCACCCCGAATTGCACCGCCAGTATCTTGATCGAGGACAAAACGTTGAACTTGACGAAGTTCAAGTTTGCCTGTTTTAGGATTTTCAAAGGGAATTTCGGTGCGGATTAGAGCGATACCACCAGATGGAAAGATTTTTTTGTCAGTAGCGATCGAGCGCTCAGCACTTACAGGTACGCCTAGGCTGCCTGTGGCTGTTTTACCGTTAGTTTCACGGAAAAAGACAAAGCTAGGATTACGGTTTAAATAAGTAACCAAGTCTTGAGGGTTCTTTTGGAAATATTCGATCAGAGTTTGTAGGGTTACGTCCTCTAGACGCATCTTGCCATCTCTAACTAGCTCTGCCCCAACCGATCGATATGGTTGATCGGTTTTGCCCGCATATCCTACGGTTAATAATTTGCCATCTGGTAATTCCAGCCTTGCTGAACCTTGAACATGGACGAGAAAAGCTTGGAATCGATCGCTTAGCCATGCAATCTCTAAGCCTGCTAACTGCTTGCTACCTTCGAGCATGGCACGGGTTGGATGGGGCGATCGCCATTGGTCAAAGTCATCGGGCAATCGATAAAGGGGATATTGAAACTCGCCAGTACGGGTACGGCTCGCTTTATAAACGGCTTCGTAATAGCCCGTAAACTGCACTAGTCCAGTACCATCTCGCCCCACGGATTTATATAGATCGAATTCACGACTTACAGCTTGCTGTAAATCATTGGCTGTGCGAGACACTTGTACGAGGCGACGGAACCTAACTAAACTGCGCTCCATCAAATCGCGGCTGATTCCTGCAACAGGGTATCGTCTATCAGCAGTTGGGGTGCGAATATATTGGATGCTGTTGTCGATCGCTTGTAAAAGATTATTGCGATCGCTTTCTAATAAATCATCAGTGAGATCGAGAGAGAGGGGATTAACCGCACGCGGCGAGATGGGGACGACGGCTTGAGCAAGTTTTAGTTCAGCAGCTTCCGCAGGCAATTGAAAATCAGTCTGCATGTAGCAAGGTGGCACAGCACAAATCAATCCGACCCAAGTTGCAAATAATAAATCACCACCACGATGTAAAAACAATTGCCAAGATTTTTGACCTTGTAGCGATCGCTTGGCTCTACTAAATTGATTGTAGTTACTTGTGTTTAACTTACTTTTGCGGAAACTATGGGAACCAATCACCCTTAAAAACTCCTCATTAAATAGTTGAATAGTCGATTTTAATTGCCTTGGCGATGGGCATAATTAAACACTAGAGTCAAAGCCTATGGCACACGCGCAGTATGCGCCACAGGTTTTTGAGTTTTATATTTAATTTTGCTTAGCTACTTATAGTCATACTTGACGTTAATACTAGCTTTTTGTTCATAAAAACGATTGAGCCATTTGGGTTCAATATTGCAGTGATAGCATATTTTTAGCAACTGGTTGAGCATAGCATGGCGGTATATGCCCCTCTGACGAAATCGTCGCGCCGAAGTAATCACCTTTCCGTTAGCTAAAACTGGCTTTGAGAATTGGCGCAGGCGATCGCTTAACACAGTATCTTCAAAAATATCGAGATCGGGAACATTGCCAATTTGAGCTAAAACTCGACGTTCAATAAATGGACAATGATCTAAGTAAACAATTCCCTTCTGCTTAACGCGCACAGTATTAGAATACCAAGACGTAAAATGTAATAACCAGTGCGACAAATCAAAAGTATGCTGAAATGCGCCCCAAGAGCTACCTGACGCTAAAGCCTCATCAACTATCTCTAAAGCTATACGATCTGGCAAAAGCGTCGCAGGATGATGTAGCAATATTATTTCCCCAGTACTAGCTGCGATTCCGTCATTTAGCCTTTGTGCACGATTTTTAGCCAGCGATCGCAGGACTTTCACTTCTGGATATTGTTCGGCATAGGACTCTAAAACTACATCAGTACTATCATCACTGGTACTAACAACGGTAATAATTTCTTTCTCTCCATTTTGGGCAATTAAGTTAGTAAGAATACGATCTAGATAGCCATGGCGTATTTCGTTAAGACAGGGAAGAATTATAGACAGTCGCATAAATGAATTGAAACTATAGGCAAAAGAGTATGATATTAAAATACTAAATATTTACTTATTATGACCAATCAAAACTTAAATCAAATTGTAAAAGAGCCAAGTATAAATAATTCGTCAGTTCTAATAGTTGACGATACTATTTATAATATTCAACTTTTATCGCTGATGTTAATTAGACAGGGATATAAAGTTAGTCAAGCCACAAGTGGAACGCAAGCATTAGATATAGTTAATGAATCATTGCCTGACATAATTCTACTCGATATTCGGATGCCAGATATTGATGGTTATGAAGTCTGTACAAGATTAAAAGCAAATCCAGTTACTAAAGATATTCCAATTATTTTTATTAGTTCCATAGAAGAGCCATCGGAGAAAGTAGAAGCTTTTGCCGTAGGTGGGGTGGATTACATTAGTAAACCATTCCAATTAATTGAAGTGCTAGCAAGAATAGAAACACATCTAAGGTTATGTTTACTCCAGAAAAAGCTACAAGTACAAAATGAACAGTTACAAATGGCGGCGGCACTATTAACGCGATCGCTTCAACAAGAACGCGAGCTAAGCCAAATGAAGTCTGATTTTATTTCTGTTGTTTCCCATGAGTTTCGTACACCTCTTACAACTATACAAAGTGCGTCTGAACTGCTTGAACATTATGATTGGTCAAAGGAAGAACAAGTTGAGCAGTTACATCAAATCCAAACAGAAGTCAAACATATGACATCTTTAATGGAAGATGTACTATTTCTTAGTAAAACTAATGCTGGTAAATCCAAGCTTAATTTAAATAAATTCGATCTTTTGAGCTTTTGCTGTCAGATATTGCGGCAAACTGAAAGATCTTTAACTAACAGCCATATTCTGCATTCATTCTTTTGCATTCTGTCAAGTAACACAGCAATTGAAAACATACATCTTCAGAACGATCTTCCCAAATTAACAGTTGAAATGGATGAAAAAATATTGCGTCAAATACTAATAAATCTGATTACTAATGCGATTAAATATTCTCCAAAAGATAGTACGATTAGCTTAGAATTTATTGTCGATCAAGAATATGCAACTTTTATAGTTAGCGATCAAGGAATTGGAATTCCTGAAGAAGATTTAGAGAAGCTATTCAGTGCTTTTTACCGTGGAAAAAATGTTGGCATATTACCAGGAACTGGATTAGGGCTATCTATTGTCAAAAACTGTGTAGATATTCATAATGGTACAATATCAGTAGAAAGTCAATTAAATATTGGCACAAAATTTACTGTTGTTTTACCAATTTCTAGCAATATTCTTGTACAGATATGAAGTTCAAAAAAGAGTAGCAATGCTTTATACCACAACTCTTTTTTGAGTTTTAATTTATCCTAAGCATTGTAGCGATCGCTATAGGTATAATGTGCATAAAGGTCTTGGAAATCTTACATGAAAAAAATTCTACTCATCGAAGATAATCCCAATGTTTTGCTAAATACTAGCAAAATGCTACAAGCTGAAGGTTATATAGTAATTAGTGCTAACAATGGACGAGAAGGCTTAGAAATAGCCCAGCAGCATATTCCTAGTTTGATTATCTGCGATATTATGATGCCTGAAATTGACGGCTATGGAGTTATTACAGCGCTTCATAATAACCCTGCAACAACGACAATTCCCTTTATATTCCTTAGTGCTAAATCTGACAAAACTGATTTTCGTCAGGGTATGGAGTTGGGATCTGATGATTACTTGACTAAACCATTTACCAGAGATGAATTACTTGGAGCAATTAATGCTCAGTTTAAGAAGAAAGAAATAATCAATAGCTATTACAAACAAGAGTTAGATAACTTACGCGCGAATATATCTAAGACATTGCCACATCAGTTATTATTCCCGTCGATCGAGGTCATGGGATTAGCTGATATTTTGGTAAAAAATTACCATGCTATGGAGGCTCACGAAGTACCAGATATAGGTAAGCGTATTCGTAAGGCAGGGCGAGATATGCATGATATGGTGAAAAAGTTTTTGCTATATGCTGAATTAGAATCAACGGAGAGTAATCTTGAATGGATTAAGCAAATTTGGAATAGTAAGTCAACTTTTGTCGATATAGAGCTTGTTAGTTTGGCTACGAAAGTTGCGGAAAGCTATAGTCGAGTTTCGGATTTGAATATTGACATAAAAGATGCGAGTATTCAAATTTCAGATTCTTACTTAAGTGTTATTGCGAAGGAAATTATTGATAATGGGTTCAAGTTTTCTGCTGAGGGCACTTCTGTTGATGTATTAGGTATTTGTGATGAAAAAGAATTTTCTCTATGTGTAACTGATCGCGGTCAGGGCATCGAGCCTGAACAGCTTGCTAATTTTGGAGCGTATGTCAAGTTTGAGAAAAAGCTTTATACCCAACAAGGAACTGGATTAGGCTTAGCGATCGCTAAGCGACTTACTGAATTGCATGGTGGTAGGTTAGAAATTGTCAGTGTTCCCTATGAGAGAACTACTGTGAAGGTATATTTGCCACTTGTTCAAACATCTTATAACGATAGATAAACCTGAAAAAGAATAAAATTGTGGCGCATCGCGCCGCAATTTTATTCTTTTTTTTCAGGGCTTTAATTTGCAATACCCAGTGATTTCAGTCACTTTTATGGTCAGGTATAGTCACGGAGGAATGCTTGAAACTATCACAAGTAAGACTAGTTAAGCATCACAGGCTATGAAAGTTAACTAGGCGAACATAGGGGATGTGAAGAGCGTCCTCCCCATATTAGCTAGTTATGATTATTCTTTCGTTATCTGAAATTCAACTAACCAATTTGCCAACTCCATGGGGAAATGAAAAAGGCATTTGCTATTTAGGAAAAACTTTTTTGCCGATCAGTGTTCATCCAAATCAGAAAGAAGCGATCGCAGTTTGTCGGCAAGACTTAGATGCGGGGATGATGACAATAGTCGTCGATGAAGGCGATCGCGTCTCAATATGGTGGCATTTTTCAGAAGATATGAGTACGTGAACCCCAGAAAAGAGACGCTTTGCAAAGCGACTCTTTTCTGGGGGTTTGTTTAGCACGTAATTTGACCATTTAAGAATGTGATTGCTTCGCCTTTGAGCAAAACCCTATTAAAGCGATCGCTAACTTCGAGATCGCCAGTTCGAGCTGAAAGTTGTCTTGCTTTGAGGGTGTTTTTGCCGAGACGCTCTGCCCAATAGGGGGTGAGACTACAATGAGCAGATCCAGTAACAGGGTCTTCAGGTATTCCTGCTTTGGGCGCAAAAAATCGTGATACAAAATCATAGGGCTGATGTCGATCGGCGATCGCTGTAATAATAAATCCGAAACCATCTAACTGAGCAATGCGATCGTATTTGGGTTGGAAATTTTTGACGGCTGACTCAGACTCTAATAACACGGTAAGGTAGTCTTCACTTTGTCCAAGGCATTTGTAAGGAATTCCGTCGAGCATATCCGCTAATACTTGTTGCGATCGCTCTGAGCAATTTACATAGAAAGCCGCAGGAAAATCCATCACGATCAAGCGATCTTCAAAGCTAATTTGCAGATCGCCACTTAGCGTGCTGAAAATTAGCGGTACATTAGTAGCGATCACGTTTATCTCGCGCAGATAATGAGCCATAGCTAGGGTTGCATGACCACAGAGAGGGACTTCTCGCGTTGGCGTAAACCATCGTAATTGAAAATGATTTGGGGCTAAAGGTTTTACAAATGCAGTTTCAGATAGGTTCATCTCAGCCGCAATTTGCTGCATTTTGGCTTCTTCGGGAAATTCCTCAACCAAAGCAGTTGCCGCAGGGTTACCGCGAAAAGTTTCATTGGTAAATGCGTCAATAATGGCGATCGCCAGTTTCATATAGCCTCCTTTAGGATTTACAGCGTTTTATGCTCCCACAATCCACAGATAAAACTTTGAAAGTGTCGCGAAGCGGCACTTTCAAAGTTTTATCTGTACCTTATATCTGCCAAATAAGTTAAGACATAAAACCCAGAAG
>CAIJEA010000516.1 GCA_903819605.1 uncultured cyanobacterium
ATTACCAGTTAGATCGATCCGTGCAATTGAATTTCCAAAGGGGAGAGCCTCCAACACATTTCCCATTGTAATCTCACCCAAAGGGAACCCATTCCGAATCGCGCCAGCATTAATCAAAGCCACTTGGACGCGATCGCCTTTGGTCTTTGCTAGCATTGCATCAGCAATCAAATTGCCTAAAGTTGTTTCGCTAGTTCGCATTTTGACGCGATCGCCATCTAACGCAACCAGTGATTTACCAATGATTTTCTGACGTAATGCCTCAATTGGTGCAGCATAGGCTTTGAGTTTATCGACAAATTCTTGATTAGACTGGATACTCGCATCAAGGGCATGGGGTTTACCTGCCCAAGCAATTAACTTACCTGTCTTATCAAAACTCACGGATAAATCCCCTAAATATTTACCCCATTCCCAATCCGTAACTACTAACACAGGTTCCTTAGTTCTATTCTTCTCAACCAATGGATAGGGATGATTAGCATTGGGAATATTGCCGACTGGAGTGTGACTATGAGCGCCAATGATGATATCGATGTCAGAGACTTTTTGCGCTAGTAGCACATCATTGTCAAAGCCAATGTGAGTCAGGGCAATAATTTTGTTAATTCCTTGTTGCTTGAGATTTTGGACTGAGTTACGCGCCGCCGCGATCGGATCGGTGAACTTCACTCCATCACCAACACTGGACAAAATCGCCGTATCAGGAGTTGTCAAGCCGAATACCCCAATCTTTTCGCCTTTCACATTGAGAACATGCCAAGGACGAACTTTGCCATAGAGAGGTGATTCAGGCGCAATATCGAGATTGGCGGAAATGATGGGGAATTTTGCTTTAGCAATGAAATCGGCAAGTACCTGCTGACCGCGATCGAATTCATGATTGCCGATGGTTCCTGCATCGTAGGCAAGGGCATTATAAAAATCGAGATCCGCCTGTCCGAGATATTGATTGAAATAGAGAGTTCCTTGAAAGATATCCCCTGCATCCAATAGCAGCAAAGGTTCTTGATTGGTCTTATTCTCAGCACGGATTTGATCGATGAGAGTCCGACGACGGGCTATTCCCCCCAACAGGCGATCGCCATATTTGACAGGTTCCAAATGCGCGTGATGATCGTTAGTATGCAAAATCCTGAGTGAGAAGCGACTTTCCTGTGCAACGACATTTAACAGCGCAGGAGACACGGCAATCAGAAAGGTAATCACGAAAGCTACGAATATCTGAAAAGACCGCCAAATCTGAGGTTTCAGTTTCAAGGAATTGGCGATCGCTTTAAAACTATTCTTCGCTTTCACAGTCATCACCCTTAAGTTCACAGGTTTTTCTATGTCAGTTTAACGTTTGGTTTTAGCAATAGTTCACTTGCTCAATTGATTGTCACATTTGCGATCGGTAAACAAAAAAGCGGCACTTCGTGCCGCTTTTTTGTTTATTTGAACTTATCGAGAATGCGGCGCATGGCTTCGTTCACATTATCGCGGCTATTGAAAGCCGAAATACGGAAGTAGCCTTCACCTGCTGCACCAAAACCAGAACCTGGGGTTCCTACTACATTGCAGGTTTGCAAGAGTTTATCGAAAAAATCCCAACTGGTCAGCCCTGCGGGAGTCTTCACCCATACATAGGGAGCATTCTCGCCACCATAGACTGCTAAACCTGCTTCGGTCAACTTCTCACGGATAATCTTGGCATTTTCCATATAGAAGTCAATCAAGGCTCTAGTTTGCGCTTTCCCTTCTTCAGAATAGACAGCTTCCGCACCACGTTGGACGATGTAGGAAACACCATTGAACTTAGTAGATTGACGACGATTCCAGAGCTTCCATAATTCTACATTAGAACCATCTTTCGCCTTGCCAATCAAGTTTTTAGGAACTACGGTTAACGCACAACGAGTACCTGTAAATCCTGCATTCTTCGAGAAAGAACGGAACTCGATCGCACATTCCTTCGCGCCTTCAATTTCATAAATCGAGTGAGGAAGGCTAGGATCGGTGATAAATGCTTCGTAGGCAGCATCAAAGAAGATAATCGAACCATTGGCACGCGCATAATCTACCCAAGCCGTGAGATGTTCCTTCGTTGCCGTTGCGCCTGTGGGATTGTTGGGGAAGCAGAGATAAATCAGATCGACTTTTTGAGTGGGTATCTCGGCAGTGAAATTATTTTCGGCAGTGACTGGCAAATAAACTAAGCCTTCGTATTCACCTTTCTCGTTGATATCGCCTGTGTGCCCTGCCATAACGTTAGTATCCACATACACGGGATAGACAGGATCGGTGACAGCAATGATGTTGTCATCGCCAAAAATATCGAGAATGTTGCCACAGTCGCACTTAGAGCCATCGGAAATAAAAATCTCGGAAGCGTCAATATCACAGCCTCTCGCCTGAAAATCATTTGCGGCAATCTTTTCACGCAACCATGCGTAGCCTTGTTCGGGGCCATATCCCTTAAATGAACTGCGA
>CAIJEA010000517.1 GCA_903819605.1 uncultured cyanobacterium
AGAAAATGAGATTTTGTGATAAGCGAATTTATTATTAGGATATACACTAGAAGATATAAAAACAGTCATTAAAATTTTTTTTACCTTAGTTAAGATTAGATCTTTAATTTTAGTTTTCATAATGAAAAACATTTTACTAAAAAATTTTATAAGTTTTGAAATCTTTAGGTTTATATAGTAACTATAAATCACACTCAACAGAAAATTTGTATATTTTAAATCGTTCGGAACAATTTAGCTATTTCATAAACCAAATGGGATTAATATGTTTTATATTGCAATCTAGTTTTTATTAAAACTTTTATATATCAAATTGAGTTCCTTATAAAATCGAGTTCTTTATAAAATCGAGTGAATTAATCTTATTTTATTTTTAGAATTACTGCACATTCATGCGGAATATCAAGCTTTGGATCATAAACTAATACTACGTCTTCATTAACTAAGTCTAATATATCTTCAGATGAATTTATGTGGTTAACTCTAGGTGGACTGATCCCTTTATGTTTTTGTGTGGGGTCTGATTCAATTCCTATACCGAGATATCCACCTGGTTTAAGTAATCTCTTACATTCATTGATAACCTTATATGGATCTGAACTATAACTTATCATCCAGCCTAGCAAAATAGCATCAAACGAATGATTAGGTAAATCTGTATTATGAATATCGCCAAGTTTGATAAGATCGCTGTAACTGAAAAGATCTAAGCCCAATGTATTGCTAATTCCTAACGATTTTGCCCAAAAAATGTCATCTTCTGAGCGAGGTCCTACAATTAAAAGACTTGCATTATCTGAACTCCGGAAAAAGGCAGCAATAGGATACAAAAGAAGTGACATTCTCTTCGCCATTCCAAATACAGCGTCACTATTAAAAGCACTGAGATTATGCTCAATTGTAGCTTTGCCGACATCATTACTAAAGCTATCTAGGATTTTTAAATGTTTTTTATAACAATTCCATCTTAGCTTACAAAGCTTAAATCTAAGAATATCAATCTTCATTAGCGCCCAAAAAATCGATATGGATTTTCGATAGAAATAATCTTTGTATTTTTTGGGGTTAATATATTTATTCATGTTTATTGATTTTGTTTAAAAATAAACTTAGAGTATATACGGCTATAAATTTGAGAAATCTTAGATAGATTAGGATGATGAATTTTATCTATATAATTTACTTGGTAACTCGCACCAAACAAGCTATTGGCAAATTCTATCTCTAATATTAAACGATCACCAACCGTAACAGGTTTACCTTTGTGAAAGCATAGAGTATCGCCAGCGATTATAGTACCTCTAGGAGCGACGACTTCAATCAAATCCTCTTTTGAATAAAATTTTTCTATGTCTTTATCTGGTATTCTCACATAACCTCTTTCTAAAAGTTCTTTGGGCTTACTGCCTAGTTGATGAGAACCGACTACATAACAATGTGGACCATTATCGGTGGTAACATCAGTCAAATAAATGAAGAACTTTAACCATTTAATTCTATCCATATCGAAGTGGTAGAGTTGAGCTGATTTAGAACAGGCTTCTTTAAAAAAAGCAGTACTCCACCACATGGTAACAATATCCAAAACAGGTTGGGTTTCAAGATATGCTTGGGCGATCGCCAAAATTGACAGATCTGCCATCAGCATTTGAATATCTGGATTAGTGATGAGATATTCTTCTTCTAACCAATATGTAACCGCAATAGGATTGTCACGGTCATAAATTGATAGTTTTAATGTGGGGTCTAATGCTCCTCGCAAACTACATTCTTGAGTTGTAGCAAGAGATGTAATTTTTTCACATATATCATTCGGTAATAGTTGTTCAAAGACATAGTATCCATCTTTGTTGATAGATTGAATAATCTTGTTAATTTTATTAGCATCTAAATCCCCTAAAACACCATTTTTGTGAGGTAGAATGTAAGGTGTGCGATATAACTTTAAAAGACATCCGAGAAAAGCATAGGAATAGCCATTAGTTAGACAATACAAATTCAGTAAACTGAAGTATGATTTTTCAGGGGTTTTACCAGTCTTTTTATAAGTAAATATCCCTTGAATAAGAGATATGATACTTATAATTAAATTCTTGAATGATTTTAGATATTGCTTGAGTATTTTGAGTTTTTTTACTGACAAAATATTACTCCTTAATTAGTGCAAGTAACTTTTCTCTTAGGGTATTCGGTTGAACTAAAAGAGGATAGTTTTTATAAAGCATCTCAATCAAGCGCATGATTTCTTCTTTTATATATATCAACTCTTGATCATTAGAAATAAATTCATTTTCGTCCTGAGATAAATCAAGTATTGTATTTTTATTTTCCGTGATTAGAGA
>CAIJEA010000518.1 GCA_903819605.1 uncultured cyanobacterium
AGTTCCATCTTTATTCCACTCCCCTGCAATATTTTAGTGAGTTCATACTTGTTCTCGAATGTTTTGGGTAACTCAATATAGAGAATGCAACCGTTTTGTAGGTAAGCGTAGATCAATATTTTCGGCAAAGGCGATCGCTGTAAAGAATGCACCAAAAACTGACATAAAGAAAACTGACAATATCCTTAGCTTCATATGCGATTCTCCTCAGTTGCTAATTGCTAAACGCTATATCTAGTAATGCCAGAATACAAAATTATGCGAAACCCGATCAAATTGCAAAAGCTGGATACACTTACATCATTTAAATATTTAATCCAAAAGGTATAAGAAGTCTAAAAGTAGGTCACTCCCTTTATCCTCAAATTAAAGGTTTCGGCAAGAAGTACATTCTCACCTTCATAGAGCGCGTGCTGGCGAGTTCCATCTTTATTCCATTCTCCTGCTAAATTTTGATAAAAGTAGATTGGCTCAGATAGAATGTTAATAATTTGATTGTTATCAACCATAAAAAGTGTCAGAACTTCAAAATAGCCAAAGCCGCTAGCATACCCATCATTTGTTCCAACTCTTATACCAAAGGCTGTCTGAGTATCGCTTATCCGATAAGAAGCAAGGTCAAACTCTTTATATCTTTCTTTCGGCAGGAGAAATCTTTTTTCATGGCTATCCGATCTGAATTGCTCAGTTATTATAAAAAGCCATCCAACCTGAATTTCAAGTGATTTAGCAATTAACTTTGGCTTAGACTCTACTAGGTTGTATTCTATTAATCCCAAATAGACAACGTCGTCTCTATCGCGATTTTCCTTGTCACTTGAATTACGATAGAAAGATGATATTCGACCTTCGTATTCATTTTGGGTTCGGGCAAAACAAGTAATGACAACATAGATATTTAGCAGATAGGAAAAAGCTTTAGCGCCAACTACGATCGCAAGGTTAGGATTTTGATTAGGGGCAATTAGCCTAATGAGATCTTTAGCATTTAGACCAGAGGGTAGTTTCATTCCTAATCCGTCTACTTCGGGAATACCATCTATAGCGGTTTCAAATGAGCACGCACTCATTTGAAAACAAAAAATCAATCTCAGTATGGGTTTTGAGTTTTCATTTTGCCTACGGCAAAATGAAAACCGCTATAACTGTTCGCGAAAATTAGTGAGTCCACTTTTTTTCTCAAACAGTCTTGGTAGCTGGTTGAGAGATTGTGCAGGTTTCGGTGATTGGCTCTGCTCAGTATTTTCAGAAAATGCGATCGCGGCAAAGAATGTAATAAAAACTGCAATAAAGCAAAGTGACAATATTCTTCGCTTCATATGCGAGTCTCCTCAGATCTGATTTGCTAAACGCTATATCTAGTAATGTTAGAATATAAAACGTTACAAAAAATTAAACGAACAGCAAAAGCTAAATCTAGGTAATTATAAATATGGCAGTCAAACCAGATTGGTTGCGAGTTAAAGCCCCTCAGTGGGAGCGCATTGGCAATGTTACAGAAGTCCTGCGCGACTTAAGGCTAAATACTGTTTGCGAAGAAGCGTCGTGCCCAAATATCGGGGAATGTTTTAGCCAAGGTACTGCCACATTTTTGATTATGGGACCAGCTTGCACCCGTGCTTGTCCCTACTGCGATATTGATTTTGAGAAAAAGCCCCAAGCACTCGATCCGATGGAACCTATTAATCTCGGTGAAGCAGTACGCCGAATGAATCTGAAGCATGTTGTTGTTACTTCCGTTAACCGTGATGACTTGCCCGATGGCGGCGCTTCACAGTTTGTGCGCTGCATTGAAGAAATCCGCAAATTGATGCCCCAGACAACAATAGAACTTCTCATTCCCGATCTCTGTGCTAATTGGGAAGCCTTAGAAACAATTCTAGAAGCTCGTCCTCATGTGCTTAATCACAATACCGAAACAGTACCAAGACTTTATCGAAAAGTACGTCCTCAGGGAGAATATCAGCGTAGTTTAGAGCTATTGCGCCGCGCCCGTGAAATTGCGCCTTGGGTCTATACTAAATCGGGAATTATGGTAGGAATGAGTGAAACCCATGAGGAGGTTTTAGAAGTGATGCATGATTTGAGAACTGTAGATTGCGATATTATTACTATTGGTCAATATCTACAACCTTCAGCGAAACATTTGACTTTGCATGAGTTTGTCACGCCAGAGCAGTTTGAATCATGGCGTATTGTCGGTGAAGGAATGGGATTTTTGCAGGTTGTATCTTCGCCGCTTACACGCAGTTCCTATCATGCTGAGCAGGTGCAGGCATTAATGAAGCTATATCCGAAAGATGTTTAGTGATATAGCAATTCTAAATGATTTATAGCTAGAGAATTATCCATAGGCAAAAAGTTTGAGGAAAGAGTAGAAAGTGCTATAGAGAATCTCAATAAAGAGAGACTGAACCATATCAAAAGACTTAAATAATAACAACTGCGGATGAATCTAGATTCCTTCTGAATCTACCGAAATGGCATATTACCGTTATCCCTTTTTGATGTCTATACCGATGAATCTGATGCCTACAATCGCATACCTGATTCTGGGCGTGAGCGTCAAACTGTTTGTCACTCTATGCGTGAGTATGCTCGCGATGATGATGGCGATGGCTTTTACGAGGTGCATTGCAATACTATGGAAAGGATTTGGGTTGGCTTACGCAATTTCCTGCGTCCCTTTCGAGGTATTCACAAAAAGTATTTGTATCTCTATGTAGCCATGTTTGAGTGGTTATACAATCTACGTTGGATTGATTTTGACTTCCTGCGTCGTCTTCTTTTTCCTCCTTCCACCTATTTCCCTAGATGAGCACCTTTTTTATTTTTTTCTTGGTTTATGTTGGGCAGGCAACGACTTTTTCTGACCTTTGACATGGTGGGTTTCACCTTTTCTGCTATCTCTTGGCAATTTCCTATCTTGACTTCTAAAAAGTCTGCTTTCTCTCCTTACCCCCTACTTACCACCTAATTGCTTTTTCAGTAAGCCCTAAGTAGGGCTTACTGAAAAAGTCTACAGAGCAAATTTAAAGGCAATACAGCTTTAATAATAGTATTTTGTCGCATATTTCCCAGTTTACCCAGCGATTTTCTACGGAAGTGCAAGGTTTTTGAGCCTCTAGACGCTATAACCTTGCACTTTTTATGACAAAAAAGCTTAAAGCCCTTATTTAGCAAGCTTTTGTACTTTTTCAGGAAGCCCTACTTAGTCTCTTTCCTCAAAGAGATCGGGAATACTAGTAGCATCTATACGTTTATCGTAAAGCCATTCTGCAACATCTGGAGGAACTGCCGTAAAGCGAATCCAACAATGAGATGAATTTCCAAGACTGACTTCTACGACTTTGGCATAGACATTATTCATTCTCTTTTCTTGCTTAGAATCGATAAAGGTCATTTGGAGATTGGTTAGAGGCTCTAGGTTGCGATCGCTTATTATTTCAGCATTGTTAGCCGAGAGTTTAAGCAATTTACCTATATTTTTCTTTGCATTAACCTGCTTGCCTTCGATCGCATTCCACTCTACAGAAATAGGTTCAATTAATGTCACCAAAGTCTCTTTGTCTTCGGGTAAAGTAATGTCATTTATCCCACCAATATCAAACATGATAATTGCCTCGTTAAAGCCCTTTGGCTTTACGCGCATTTGGGCATCAATACGAACAATCTCTTTGATTTCATGAAGAAGTGATTCAGAAACTAGAACCTGTCCGCCGACGCTATAGGATTCAATTCTTGAAGCTAGGTTTACGGTACTGCCCATAACTGTATATTTTGCACGTCGTTGGGAGCCAATATTGCCTGCTAAGACTTCACCTGTGTGCATCCCAATTCCCATTTGCAGCGCAGGAATTTGCATGGTTTCTAGTTTGGTATTCACCTCAGTCATGGCAAGTTGCATTGCGATCGCACAGGCAACGGCGCGTTGCGTATCATCTTCCCTCTGAATCGGTGCGCCAAACATCACAAAAATGCCATCACCAACAAATTCATTAATCGTGCCTTTGTACTTGGTGATTACTTCGGTCATGACATCTAAATAATGCGAGATCGCCTTAACGCCTTGTTCTGGTTCGACATGCTCGAATAGAGTCGAAAAACCCCGCAGATCGGAAAATAGCAGTGTTACTTTCCGCTTCTCTCCCCCCAAATTCAAGCCTTCAGGCGTTTCTAAAAGATTGGCGACGACTTCATCAGTGAGGTAGCGTCCGAAGATTTGCCGCATTCCATTTGCGCTTCTGGCGGTATAGCCTGTAACTGCGATCGCTGAGCCAAATAGAGCCAATAAAGAAGGTACTACAGGAATCCACAATCCCTGCAAAAATGCTATATAACTGCCAGCAATTAGTAGTCCTCCTAGCAATGGAATTGCGATCGCAGCCCAAGGTAAAAAACGCATTACCTGTTTTGATTGAGCGATCGGCTTTGCATAACGTCTTGTCCAGCATAATAGTCCACCACTGATAGCCCAGATCGAAATCCACAAACACTCGGTTGGTTTTGACCAAACCGTGAGCATTGGTCTTCCATCAATGGCACTACTGATCAGTTGGCTAATGATATTGGCATGGATTGCTACACCGCTTGCCAGTTCAAGCGAGTTGCCTAAAATCTTGCCTGTGAATGGAGTTGTATGATAGTCATTGGCGCTTTGTGAAGTATTCCCAATTAGAACTACGCGATCGCGAAAGATGTCTTGAGGAAAATTACCTTCTAATAAATTAGATAGAGAAATCGTGCGAAAGCTATTCTGGAAATTGCGATAGTTAGATAATACTTGATAGCCACCGTTATCTGCTCGAACGTAACCGCCATCATCAGACTCAAAAGGAACTAGAGTTGCTTTCCCTAATTTATATTGCTTGTTTTTACTGTCTGGATTTATAGTGTTTAGGGGTTCCCATTTAATGTTTTCCACCTTGAGATATTCTGTTGCTAATTTTGCACTCAAAGTCGCAACTGTTTTTCCTTGACTATCTTTTAGGGACAGCAGGGAGCGGCGAATCTTGCCATCACCATCAGGTATCAAATCGTTTGCAGTTACTCGATTGAGCTTTTCGAGAATGGGTGGAGATGCGACATCACTTTTATAGCCAACGACTGTCCGAATACCAAACAGATTAGGAGTAGATTCAAATACCTTGACTAGCTCTTGATGTCCTACTCCTGTTTCTCTCGGTACTGGTAAATCGCGATAGATATCTAACCCGATCGCTCTAGGCTGCTGCCGCTTAATTACATTAAGTAGTTTGGCTAAAGTAGCATCGGAAATAGGCGAATTATATTTTTTGATATCAGGTTCGTTAATCTCAACAATTACGATGCGATCGTCGGTTGGTTCTGGCGATCGCCATTGAAAGAATAAATCGTAGGCGGCTAATTCTAGTGGTTGCAAAAGTCCTACAAAGCGCATTCCAAGCAAAATAATTGTTGTTGCTGGTACAACAATTATCACTCCACGCCATTTCCAAAGTTGCTTTTTGAGGTTTATCTGCATAATCAAAAGTATGAATCCTGAAGCTGGCTCTAGAAATAAGATCGTTGGTTATTTCTTGCTAAGCATTGGCGATCGCTATATCATCTGAATAAAAATCTACAATGCTTAACCCAAAATATCATCAGTACTTTGCACTGTTTGCGATCGCTACGCTCTTACAGGCAATCACTTCCCCTACTTTTCTCTCAAATGCTAACGCTCAGCCCGATACAAACGGTACACCAACTCAGACAGTGTCAGGTGGAGTTCGCAGCCCAAATAATAAATGCGCGATCGTTAAAGATAATCAGTCGCCAGATCGCGTATCTCTGGGTGAAGCAAAGCCATTTAACACTTTGCCTTTACGGTTGCAGAAAATAGCTGCTTATTCGCATAATGTTGGTTGGGTGAGGGCTGATGATATCCGCAAAAATGTTACTGAGTACCAATCACCTCTAATTACAGCGATTAAGGTTCTAACAGATTTTGAGCGTCTGAGTTTATATGGTTGGGGCGATCTGCGTGGTGAGGGTGATGAGACTGAGTTTTGTGCTTTTGTTGAGACTAAGTAGATAGATAGTGCGATCGCCAGTAGTCGATGACAAACAAATTAATTATGAATTAAACCTATGCCAACAATCCTGTCAATCACCGAAGCAAATTTATCCATCAGTGATGTAGAAAATCAGTTTGGACTAGTCCATACTAGCGATGTAAATTTTTTTATAGAATGGTTTACCGATCTACCTCTACTTACTCAAACGGAAATAGCCGATTGCGATCGCATAAAAAGAAGTTACCTATACAATCGCTCTGAAGACATTAAAGAAAATGCAATCAACCTTTTAGTTGTATCACCACTACTTTATTTAGCAGGATTTTTTGAGCCTCCCTACAAAATTCGTGCTGAAGAGGCGATCGAGATTGCTGTCGAAGATGAAGGGATCGTTTACAGAGGCAGAATTGATGCATTGGTCGTGCAGAGAGACATTTGGATCGTTCTGATAGAGTCAAAGCGTCCTAAATTTAATTTCTTTGAGGCTGTTCCCCAAGCTTTAGCCTACATGATGTCAAGCCCAAATACCGATCGCCCTTCCTATGCTTTGACGACAAATGGTGATGGTTTTATATTTATTAAGTGCCAAGACAAAAAGTACGGTTTTTCTAGCGATTTTTCGATGTTTTCGCAGCCTCAAAATCACTTATACCAAGTTCTGCAAATCCTCAAGCAACTTGGTAATCTCGCATCTATTTAAAATCTCCAAACTCAAGCATCAGATAACAACACTATCTCCAACATAAGTAATACGGATATTGATCTCGATAATGAAAATTTTTAGGCATTAAGTATTTGCGACACCATTTTTCAACTCTTCACAAAAAGACTACTCCGCCAATGTTTCACTCTTTTTGCCGATGATTTGCCTCTTGTGACTGTTCAGGCATCGCAATAACCTGTAATAAAGTTCTGAAATCCCAATAAATTGTTAATCTCTAAATACGGCAATCGCTTGCACGAAAAAGTAGGAACATTATAAACTTATTAAATATTAAACTTATTAAATATCGATCAACACACTAGAAAAACTAATACTTGATCGTAAAAACACGCAAAATGAAGTATTTACCATTGATAAGTTTAATAATCAGTACTTTAGCGGTTATATTGCCAGTACAAGCACAAGAAACTAAAGCAGTTTGCAAAAAGTTATCTCTAGAAGATTTAGCTAATATTAAACTCTCAAATAGCGAGCTACCTCAAGGCTTTACACCAACAGAAGAAAATCCTGATATTGGGAATCTTGCAAGCAGTTTCGGTTTAGCAGAACAAATTGCTACATTACCTGATGCTGGCGATAAATTTCAATATGCAAAACAAATAAATACATACGTTAGTTTTACGGCAACAGCTAAAATGCAATTTGTCTTTGTATTGGTGAGTGTCCCTAAAAAAGAGTTTGCATTAAAATTTTCACAATGGACTGAAGTTGAATTAGGTAATGAAACAAACCTTGCTAGCGAAATGAATGGAAAGCTGATTGAGACTAGTATTAGTGGAATTAATAATATTGGAGAAATTCAAGCATTTCGTTCTGGACAAGCAGATATTATGGGATTGCCAGCGTACTTTGATGTTTTGTCATTTCGTAGATGTGGAATACTAGTAACTGTGGGGAGTATGAATATATTTTCCGTAGATCAGCAAAGTCGTTCTTCATTGATCGATATAGCTAATAAAATTGATCGACGTTTACAAGAAAAATGAAGAAAAAGACAAGCATCCTATTTGTTTTTTCTTTTGTGGCTTTTCTATTGCCATCATTTTCACTATGTGCTCAATTATTGCAGTTAACACAAGCAGAAGGAAACAAGCAAACTCTTGAAAAACAAGCATCACAGAAGAAATTTTTACATGAATTGACAATTTTTCAATGGTTATTGAAAAATTGTCGCACCAAAAAAGATTTGCTATGTGAAGGTCATGCGTTAATGGATTTAGGGATTGTATATGGCAGCTTTCAACAGTCTGGTTCGGCTATTGAATCTCTAAACCAAGCAAGCCAAATATTTCAAAAATTTGGTAAAAAAGAAGCAGAAATTCAAAGTCTTGTCTCTATTGCTAGTATATATAACCGAGAAATTGCTAGACCTGATAAAGCTCTGATTTATTATCAAAAAGCATTAGCTATTTCCCATCAACTTACAAATCGCCAATGGGAGAATAATTTATTGATTTTTGTTGCTATTGTATATACCGATCAAAAAATGTACGTTGAAGCTCTAAATACTTTAGAGCCAGCTCTTAAAATTTCTCAAAAATCAGGGAATCGCAAACAGGAATCTAATGTGTTGCTTACAATTGCAAAGATTAAAATTGATCAGGGTCAATATGACAATATCCCAGAATATCTTCAGCAAGCATTGTTAATTGCCAGAGAAATTAAAGACTTACCAGCAGAAATAGAAATTACAGAGGAATTTGGTAATTATTACGTTCAACGATCGCAATACGCAGAAGCAATTGAATCCTATCAGCAAGCGATCAATTTAGCTCGGCAATTCAAAATTCTTGATTCCGAGGCGAAACTACTCGTTAAAATTGGAAAAACATATTCATCTGAACAAAAAACAATTCTAGCTCTAGAAAATTTTCTAGAAGCCTTAAAAATCGCTCAAAAATCTTTAGATATTCGTTTTCAAGTTGATATTCTTAACAATATTGGTGATAGCTACCAAGAAACAAAACAACTGGACAAAGCACTTCAGACTTATCAACAATCTTTAGCGATCGCCGAAAAGTCAAGATCGCCTCGTCTTCAAGTTTTTGCGCTAGCTACAATAGGTCATTTTTTTGATGAAAGAGATAAGGAGGAATTAGCAATTATTTTTTTAAAAAGAACGGTCAATACAATTGAATTGATTCGTACCGATCAAAAGAAATTATCGAAAGAAGAGCGTCAAGCATACACAAACAGGTACTCATTTCTATATCGCAAGCTCGCCGATCGGCTCTTGCAAAAGGGAAGAATCATAGAAGCCTTACAGGTACTAGATTTACTTAAAACTCAAGAACTCAATGATTATCTCAAAAATATCAATGGTAGTGATAGAAGTATACAAAATGTTAGGTTTTTAGAACCAGAAATTTCTATTAGTAAAAAACTATTAGAAATTAGCTTTGATCAAATCTCCCAACTTAATCAACAGCTTGCTAGCCAGATTCAAAAACTACCAGAATCAGAAATCAATAAAGTTCCTGAATATCTCCAAAATATCCCGCAAGGAAATGTATTGCTTTATCCGTTGATTTTAGAAGACAGACTGGAAATCGTTCTCTTCTCACCCAACACTACACCAGTTCATCGCACTGTTAATATCAAAAAAGAAGAATTTGAAGATTTAGTATTTGCCTATCGCCTTTACCTGAAAGACCCAAAAACCTTAAAAATCAAAGATGCTAGCAAACAACTTTACGATGTCCTCATCAAACCTATCGAAGAAGACCTCAAACTTGCCAAAGCTACTACTATTCTCTATTCACCAGATGATGTGCTGCGCTATGTCCCTCTCGCCGCCCTCTATGATGGCAAACAGTGGCTAGTTGAGAAATATCGCATCAGCAACCTCATCGCCTATAACCTAACCGACTTCACTCCAAAAGCAAAATCAAGCCCCAATATCCTTGCAGGAGCCTATGGTAATGGTAATTCCAAAACAGGACAAATTCCATTACCCGCCACAATTAAAGAAGTTAGCGCCATTTCTAACACCTTCCCAAATACCGTCAATCTGATCGAGTCAGCCTTTAGCCTCTCAGCGACCGAAGCCCAAACCCCAAAACATAACATTCTTCACCTTGCCACCCATGCTGAGTTCAACGGCAACCCCAACACTTCATTTATCTACTTTGGCAATGGCGATACTATCAGCCTCAGTAACATCAAAGATTGGAAGATGAGCAACATTGACCTAATCGTATTGAGCGCTTGCCAGACAGGTTCAGGTAAACTCGGCAATGGGATTGAGATTTTGGGCTTTGGCTATCAAGTGCAACTAGCAGGAGCAAAAGCATCGATCGCCTCACTCTGGAAAGTCAGCGATGAAGGAACGCAAGCCCTGATGAAATCTTTTTATGAGAATATCAAGCAAGGAGATCGCCCCACATCTGAGGCACTGAGACAAGCGCAAATTGATACTATTCGCAGCCAGCAATTTACACATCCTTTCTACTGGTCTGCATTTATCTTGATTGGCAGTGGATTGTAATAGAAGGGGCAATTCATGAATTGCCCCTTCATCTTGATTTGCAATTCCTAGGAACGATTCTACTTTTTGTGTAATGATGCATTTGTTACAAAAAAATGTTAATCTTAATAAAAAGTTAAGTTTTGTAACTCCTCCAATCCTATGCTTCGTCTCGAACACATCCAAAAAATATATCCCACTGGCGAAGTCCTCAAAGACGTTAACTGGGAAGTCAAAACAGGCGATCGCATTGGGTTGGTCGGCGTAAATGGCGCAGGAAAATCAACTCAACTAAAGATTATTGCAGGGGAAATCGAGCCGACCGCAGGGCAAATCGTGCGTCCATCTAGCCTCAAAATCGCCTATCTCAGTCAAGAATTTGATGTCGAAGAGACGCGCACCGTCAAACAAGAGATGTGGCAAGCATTTCAAGAAGTTCGCGAAGTCCAAAAAGAACTAGCTAAAGTCCATCATCATTTAGAGAACCTCAAGGAAGGCGAAGATTACGAACCGATCCTCAAGGTAATGGATCGTCTACAACGCAAGTTTGAAGACTGCAACGGTTACGAACTCGAAAGCCGTATCGATAAAATCCTACCTGAACTTGGATTTAAAGCCGACGATGGCGATCGCTTTGTTAGTGAATATAGCGGCGGCTGGCAGATGCGCATGGGCTTGGGCAAGATTTTGCTGCAAACACCTGATCTGTTGCTGCTGGATGAACCGACAAACCATTTAGATTTAGAAACGATTGAATGGCTAGAAAAATATTTGCGATCGCTAAGTACACCAATGGTGATCGTCTCCCATGACCGTGAATTTCTAGATCGCCTCTGCACCTCAATTGTCGAAACCGAGCGCGGCATTTCAATGACCTATCTTGGTAATTACTCCTCCTATCTGGCTCAAAAAGCAGAAGCAAAAGCAGCACAGGGAGCTGCCTTTGAACGTCAGCAGAAATACATTGAAAAGCAACAGGTATTCGTCGATCGCTTTAGAGCTAGCGCTACCCGCAGTACCCAAGCCAAGAGCCGCGAAAAGCAACTAGATAAAATCGATCGCATTGAAGCCCCCGAAAGCGATGTCCGCACCCTTAAATTTCATTTCCCCCCAGCTTCTCGCAGTGGGCGCGTCACAGTTGAGATCAAGGATCTCACCCATGCCTATGGGGATCAAATCTTATTTTTAGGTGCAAAGCTAGAAATAGAAAGAGGCGATCGCGTGGCATTTTTGGGACCCAATGGTGCTGGCAAATCTACGCTCCTCAAGATGGTTGTTGGCAAAGAGCCATACAACGAAGGCGAAATTAATCTCGGACATAATGTGATGGTGGGCTACTTTGAGCAAAACCAAGCAGAAGCCCTCGACCTGCATAAAAATGTATTTGATACGATTCACGATGATTTCCCGAAAATGACCCATGAAGAAGTGCGTGGCGTTCTTGGTAAATTCTTGTTTAGTGGCGATACCGTATTTAAAAGCGTACGTGACCTCAGTGGCGGCGAGAAAGCCCGCCTTGCCCTCGCCAAAATGTTGCTGACTCCAGTAAACTTTCTGATCCTTGATGAGCCGACTAACCACCTTGATATACCTGCTAAAGAGATGCTAGAGGCGGCTTTACGCGAATACGAAGGGACTGTGGCAGTTATCTCCCACGATCGCTATTTCATCTCACAGGTCGCTAACAAAATCGTCGAAATCCGTGATGGCGATCTTTGTGTCTACGCAGGTGACTACGCCTACTATCAAGAGAAAAAAGAGGAAGAAAGCCGAGAAGCTAAGTACAAGGCTGAAGTAGCCGCAAAAGCTGCAAAAGATGCCATCAAGCGGGAAAAGGAAAAGGAAAAGCAAGCCGAAAAGCGTCAAGAAAAACAACAACAAAAGGCGAAAGCAAAGTAATATGCAAGTATCTAGTTGGAAAAACTAAGGCTGCTATTTTGCAACGAGTTGGATCTTTTAACTAGTAAACCTAGATTTTGGGAAAAACTCGCTATTCAAGTTTTTCCCAAAATCTAGGTTTAGACACTTTGCAATGCCACATATGAACGAAAGAGACGTATTCGTTCCTTTTGATACAAACATACTATCTCTATGTTGAATCACATTGCTAAGAAACGCAATTTGATAGAACTTTATACCCAAGGAGAGAGAAACTTTGAGGGGCTAGATTTGAAGGGAGTAGATTTAAGTAAAGTCGATCTCAGTTATGCGATTTTACGTAATGCAAATCTAATTTTTGCCAATCTGTGGGAGGCAACTCTCTGTAACACGGATCTATCAGGTGCAAATTTATCTGATGCAGACCTGTGTGGCGCATCTTTATTAGATGCTAATCTCAGCAATGCCAACATTACACGCACAAACTTTAGCTACGCAGGGTTAAGTGGTGTGCGATTAACTAATGTCAGCTTGAATAGTGCAAATCTGAGGACAGCGATCCTAAACTGTACAAATTTTCATGGCATGGATTTTAAGAGAGCGAATCTTCAAAAGTCGTATTTGATTGAGGCAAATCTTTCTAATGCCGATCTGAGTCATGCTAACCTGCAACATGCTTTCATGTTTCGGGCAAATTTGAGTCGTGCTAATTTACAAAATGCCGATCTTAGTGAAGCCGATCTCAGTCAGTCGAGTATGCATGGTGCAAATTTAAGAGGGGCGAATCTGAGTGAGGTAGATTTACGAGAAGCCGATCTAGATCGCGTTGATTTTAGTGACCTCAATCTACGTTTAGCGAATTTGAGTGGTCTAAATTTGAGCAATGTCAATTTTATTGGTAGTAACTTAAGTAAAGCTACTTTGCGAGGTACTATTTTGCGGGGGGCTTGTTTTAACGCCGCGAATTTGTGGAATGTTGATTTGACTGGTGCAGATTTGACTGGTGCAGATTTAACTGGTGCAGATTTGCGGGGCGCAAATTTAGATGGCGCTACCCTAGAATATGCGGTATTAGATGTTGGTGGATTGGATGAAGCAAAAATATGTCATACGATTTTGCCAGATGGTAATGTTTCCAATCGCAGTTGTCGATCCTAAAGCCAAAGATGCTTTTTGTACGATCAAAATTTACTTGAGTAATGTGCAAATAGTTTTTTACAAGCCTTGCAATGTAAGGTTTGTAAAAAATTATTTGGTTTAGGTTAAAGCGCAAATCGCTATATATTAGTGAAAATGGAAGACCTGTTTGTTTTTAATGATCAAAATTTGTTGCGAATGGCTCTGACCCATCGCTCCTATGTTCATGAAAATCCGAGTATGGGAGAAGATAATGAACGTTTGGAATTTTTAGGTGATGCGATCTTAAACTTTTTGAGTGGTTCCTATCTTTATCGTCAAGATGCCGATCTCGGTGAAGATGAACTTACTCGTCGTCGGGCGGCACTAGTAGATGAAAAGCAGTTGGCTAATTTTGCGATCGCCCTTGGATTGGACACACAGATTTTATTAGGCCGAGGGGCCCTACGGGATGGGGGCAATAAGAGCGATAATCTTTTGAGCTGTGTATTTGAGGCGGTGATTGGTGCTTTTTATTTAGATCGTAATTGTGATGTGGAGGCGGTGCGCCCTGCTGTGGAGGCTTTGTTTGATTCTGTACCACCAGAGTTAGTAAATACTCGTGCCGATCTTGACGCTAAAAATCGCTTACAGGAATGGGTGCAGTCTTATATCGGTCATACTTTGCCACAATAT
>CAIJEA010000519.1 GCA_903819605.1 uncultured cyanobacterium
AGTTAGCATCATGATTGATGTACTCAAGGATAGTGGCAAAAAGGAGGGTGAAGGTCTAATTGCTCGTTGGATGAATTGGGATGTCTGTAAAGATTGGCAGGATGTCGCATTTAAAGCAGCGGGTAAGTACATCGAGAACTACACCGAACGTCATGGCGTACTCAAAGTATTGGGGATGCGTGAGCCTGTCAAGCTGGATGAGGTATTTACGACGGTTCAATTATTGGGCGAAGATGAGGTTCAGCAGTTTGCGACTATTGATAACGAGGATGTATATTCTTTCTCGCATCTGACTTTGCAGGAATATCTGACGGCAAGATATATCTATGCTAATGATCTAATTTCGCAGATGGTAGAGAACTATTTGACTAATGACCGATGGAGAGAGGTATTTCTGTTGACTTCTGGTTTGATGGTGGATAAAGGTTCAGATAGACTTCTTCTAGAAATGAACAAAGTAGCCAAGCAGTATGCAAGTCATTCCAAGGTGAAACAGTTACTGAAATTGGCCGATCAAGTTATAGCAAGTTCATCAGGCATTCTTAAACCTACGGCTAAACGAACATTAGCCATAGTGATTATTAATCATAGTAGAGATAGCTCTTCCGAGCTTTTGCACCAAACTATGTGCATTTATAGAGGCATAGACAGAGGTGAAGCCAGAGAAAACGCGAGAGCGATTACGAGTGTAATCGCTAGTGGTGTTAGCGATATTGTCAGCCCAGCTATTAGCTCAGCTAGGAATAGATCTAGCAACATTGCTAAAGACAAGTTAGAGCAATTAGGCATTATTACAACAAGATTAGGATTCTCCCAATTTTTAATTGACTTAGAATCTCTCAGAACTTATCTAGACAGTACTGATATCACTCGGCTTGAAACTGAAAAATTTATTATCAATGACGACGAATTCCAAGCTCTACAAAATTATCTCTATAGTATCGATCTACTCCTCAAATGCAAGCAAGAAGCAGCTAGACTCTCCCCTGCAACGTGGGATGCGATTGAGGCAGAACTCTTGTTACCACCAGATGATTAAGAATGAAGATGGTTTTATTTTTGTTCAATACATCCATTACACCAATCTATTAATTCCACCAGTCGAGGCGAAGCATTCCCACAGATAATTCATCAAATAGGAACGCTTCGCCCAAACCTTACAGCGCAGAGACAATCTAGACCATAACCTCGTGTGTTTGTCCAGTTTGCAAACTCCATAAACCAGCGTAAATACCATTCTCAGCAACTAACCGATCATGAGTTCCCGTCTCGACTACCTTGCCGCGATCCATCACATAGATGCGATCGGCATTGCGAATTGTCGATAAACGATGGGCGATCGCAATCGTCGTCCGATTTTTAGTAATCCGATCGAGAGATTTTTGGATCGCCGCTTCCGTTTCATTATCAACTGCTGAAGTCGCTTCATCGAGAATCAAAATTGGTGGATTGCGTAACACCGCGCGGGCGATCGCAATTCTTTGTCTCTGCCCGCCTGAAAGCTTTTGACCACGCTCACCAACGATCGTATCGTAGCCCTGCGGTAAATCTTGGATAAACTCGTGAGCTTCGGCAATCTTAGCTGCTTCGACAATTTGTTCGACAGTTGCACCAAAGGAACCATAGGCAATATTTTCTAAAACAGAGCCGTGAAATAGAAATACATCTTGGCTCACCCAACCTATACAAGACCGCAGCGATCGCAATTCTAAGTCGCGAATATCAATGCGATCGAGGAAAATATTTCCAGATTGAATTTCATATAGACGTAGGAGCAGCTTGACTAAAGTACTTTTCCCCGAACCAGTTGCACCAACAATTGCTGTAGTTTTATTCGCTGCAATTTCTAAGGACAAGTTCTCCACAATAGGAAAGTTAGCAGCATAGCCAAAGGTGACATTCTTTAATTGAATATCGCTCTGACTTTGAGCTTGCGGATCTAGAACTTGCGAGCCTGAATGAATAGCGATCGGCGTATCTAGTAAATCGAGAATCCGATTTGTCGAAGCCATCGCTCTTTGGTATTGATCGAGAGTTTCTCCTAAACGAGTGAGCGGCCATAGTAAGCGCTGAATCAGATAAACCATCACTGAGTAATTTCCCACCGAAAGCCTTTGCGCCTGCACTTCCAATCCGCCATAGTACAAAATCGCAATAAATCCGACAAAGATCAAAATACGAATTAAGGGAACGAAGGCAGCACTATAGGCGATCGCCTTGCGATTACTTTGACGATAGCGATTACTTTCTTTCTCAATCCGCTTGTGCTCATAATCCTCAGTCACAAAAGCTTTAATTGTAGTAATTCCGCCGATGTTATTAGACAGTTGACCATTAAGCAAACCCACATTCTCGCGAACTTGAGCATAGCGAGGAGCAAGAAATTTCTGAAACCAGATAGAACCCCACAAAATAAATGGCATCGGCAACACCGCTAACCAAGCTACATTTGGGGTAATCACAAAAAATGCACCACCAATCAACAGAATTGTTGCAGAAACTTGAATTACTTCATTTGCACCACCATCAAGGAAACGCTCTAATTGATTAACGTCATCACTCAAAATCGACATCAACCCGCCTGAACTACGCTCCTCAAAAAAAGCTAGTTCTAATTCTTGTAGATGATCGTACGCATCAAGTCGGAGGTCATGTTGCACAGTTTGAGCAAGATTACGCCACTGGAGCGCATAGGCATACTCAAATATCGATTCCAACGCCCAAATCACGCCACTGATTGCCGAAAGGACAAACAACTGTGCAGCTAATCCTTGCACTCCAAAAGGATTTGCCCAAAAATTCTCTTTTTGTAATACCAGATCGATCGCTGCGCCAATTAAAACTGGTGGAGCCAGATCGAAGAACTTATTCAAGATTGAGCAAGTTGTGGCAGTCCAAATTTGGAGGTGATATTTACGAGCATATCGGGTCAGGCGGATAAAAGGATGGACGGTAGACATAGTAATACATAGTAATTGAGTCTATTTTACAAGCTAAGACATAAGGCATAGAAATAAATTGATATAGCTTTCCTAAATCATTTGTGAGAAAGGCAAGTGGCTTAAGCTCCTTGTTATAAAATTCTGTTTCTCATGACTCATTTAGGATCGCTATAGAGATAATGAGGTAAGGTGACTGGGGGCTGCAAAGCTTATAACTTAGTTGCCTAGTAAAACTTAATCTGCTTCAATTTGTAGATTAGATCACTTAAATTGAGGTCAATTTATACTAAATTAATTTATCTTGGTAATCATTGAATAAGCTAGATAATGGGGGAAACCTAGCTCTAAGTGATATCAAGAATTGTGGGAGAAAATTTTACGTTGATTCTTAATTAAAAAATGAGCATTAGATGAATACTAATAATTTTGATAAAAATAGGAACCTTGCTACACCAACTCAGATTCTCGACTATCAAATAGTTGAAACGGTTTATTCAGGCAGTCGCACCTTAGTATATCTAGCTATTCGTACCTCAGATCAATTACCTGTAGTCATTAAGCTGCTTAAAAATGAGTACCCAACCTTCAGTGAATTGGTACAATTTCGCAACCAATATATCATTGCCAAAAATTTTAATGCCCCAAATATCATTAAAACCTACAGTCTAGAACCCTACCAAAATGGCTATGCATTAGTAATGGAAGATTTTGGGGGACTTTCTCTCCAGAAATGGTTGTTACAGCAGAAAAATGTTCTTTCTTTACAAGAATTTTTAGAGATTGCGATCGCTCTTTGCGATACCTTAGATATTCTGTATCAAGATCGGATTATTCACAAAGATATCAAGCCAAGTAACATTCTAATTAATCCTGAAACTAGACAAATCAAGCTGATTGACTTCAGCATTGCGTCAATGTTACCAAGGGAAACGAAAGAGATCCAAAATGCTAACTCTCTAGAAGGAACTCTTGCTTATCTTTCCCCAGAGCAAACTGGAAGAATGAATCGGGGTATTGACTATCGAAGTGACTTCTACTCATTAGGGATCACTTTCTACGAATTGCTAACAGGAAGTTTGCCTTTTCAATCTAACGATCCGATAGAATTAGTTCATTGTCATTTAGCTAGATCCCCTATTCCAGTCCATCAGGTTGCTCCCCATATCCCCTTGGCTTTATCAGAAATCGTCAACAAGTTAATGGCAAAAAATGCCGAAAATCGCTATCAGAGCGCATTAGGAATTAAACATGATTTGGAGATTTGCTTAGCTCAATGGCAAGCTAATGGTCAAATTGATACCTTTGATCTAGGAATGCAGGATTTACGCGATCGCTTTATTATTCCTGAAAAGTTATATGGAAGAGAGGGTGAAGTAGAAACACTCCTGCAATCCTTTGAAAGGGTTAGCCAAGGTAGTACCGAAATGACCTTAGTTGCTGGCTTTTCAGGGATCGGAAAGACTGCGGTAGTAAATGAAGTCCATAAGCCGATCACTAGAGAACGGGCATATTTCATCAAAGGAAAATACGATCAATTCCAGTGCAACATTCCTTTTTCGGCATTTGTGCAAGCGTTTCGAGGCTTGATGAAGCAATTATTGTCAGAATCAGATACACAACTAGATATCTGGAAAATGAAGAGTCTGGAAGCGCTGAGCGATAATGCTCAGATCTTGATCGAGGTTATTCCCGAACTAACCCAAATTATTGGCAATCAACCCTTAGCGATCGCCCTATCGGCATCAGCAGCCCAAAACCGTTTCAATTTGCTGATGCAGAAATTTGTACAGGTATTTGCTAGCGCAGAACATCCTTTAGTCATATTTTTGGATGATTTACAATGGGCTGATTCAGCATCTCTGAATCTATTGCAGTTGCTGATGGAAGAGACACAGTATTTATTAATCATCGGGGCTTACCGAGATAATGAAGTCTCATCTGCTCATCCCTTTATGATGACCATCAATGAAATCGCTAAATCTCGTGCGATCGTTAACAGCATTACCTTACAACCATTGAGTCTAATCGATATGAATCAATTAGTAGCAGATATACTACATTGTGAATTATCCTTAGCCAGCCCTCTAACCGACTTAGTATATCAAAAGACGAATGGTAATCCTTTCTTTGCCACCCAGTTTCTCAGGACATTATATGAGGATGGACAGATTAAATTTGAAAGGGAAACTAGATGTTGGAATGCTGACATAGCCAAAGTTAAGGCGTCAGCTATCACGGATGATGTAGTGGAGTTTATGGCGATACGATTACAGAAACTACCAATACAAACTCAAAACACCCTTAAACTATCAGCTTGTATTGGAGCGCAGTTTGACTTGACAACCTTGGCAGTTATTGCCGAAAAATCTCCAGAAGAAACCGCAATGGATCTTTGGATGGCTTTAGAAGAAGGATTAATTCTCCCTATCTCTGATATCTATAAATTTTTTACTCAAAACGATGATGCTTTAGCTAAAACTCAAGCCTCTGTGAATGTGACCTATCGGTTCCTGCACGATCGCGTGCAACAAGCAGCTTATTCCTTAATTCCCGATGGGCAAAAGGCGCAAACTCACCTCAAGATTGGTCAATTACTCCAAAAAAGTCTATCAGCAATAGAACTTGAAGAAAAGCTATTTGAT
>CAIJEA010000520.1 GCA_903819605.1 uncultured cyanobacterium
AACCCCCCGCAACTCTCTTTTGGGTTTTAATTTTGTCCTAACATGACTGGCGACAGCTATAGATTAACTAAAACTTGGTTGATTTTGTTCAATATACGAAACACATTGCTCTCCTAGCCCTAAAGCATCAATATACTTAGGAATAGCTTTATCAATCGTGTAATGAAGCTCTAGCAATCTACGAGCATTTTTACCCAGCTTTTCTTGGATTTGAGGATTCGCGGCAAGCCAACAAATGTAGTTGGCTAAACCCTCGGCATCACCATTGTCGAAACAAGCACCGCAGTCACCTTCATCAACAATGTTGCGTAAATAATTATCCTGAGGACAAATTACTGCTACAGGTCTCTCTGCTGCCAGAATCCCGTATATTTTGGATGGGGCGATCGTATCACCAACATTTGACAAAATACTCACTAACGAGAGATCGCAAGCAGTTAAGGAAAATGGTAAAACTTCTCGTTCTTGGTATGGCAATTGCAGAGCATTTGGCAGTTCCCCTAATGAGATTGCCTCTGTAATAATTTGTGAACCGACTCCATTGCCAATGAAGACAAATTTGATGTCAGAGCGGTGACTGAGCGATCGAGCACATTTCAGAATTGTGCGATTATCATGGCAACGTCCCAGGTTACCTGAATACAGAACAACAAAACAATCAGTTAATCCATGTTGTTTAGCAAACCAGTTATCAGCCTTGGAAATTGGGAGAATAAATTTAGGATCGGCCCAGCTATGGATTACATGAATTTTATCAGAAAGATTTTTATTTTTTTTCACTAAAAGTTGCTTCATTGGTTCACTAAGCACAATCAATGATTCAGCTCTTTCCCAAACTATGAGATTAACTAATTCCCAAAACTTGACAATCCAATGATTAGGTGCAACTACCCTCAAACGCACCGCTATTTCAGGGTAAATGTCATAAATAATACAGCTATAGGTATGGTTGAACATTTTGTTGTAAAACCATCCGATTAATCCTAAAAATGGGGGGGCAGAAGTTAAGACTAAATGAGAACCCCGCATACCTTTACGTCGAAACTTAATTACGCAACGTAGTAAAAATAGGATACTACCAACAACTTTGTTGCGAATTCGCTTAGACATGATCTGAACGGAACCTGTGCGCCTCACAAATACCCCATTACAATGCTCTTGATGTTTGACATCAGTTTGTTTAAAGGCGTATCCAGGCATTCCCGTAAATACACTGACATCAAACCCCTCTTGAGCCAAAGCAACCGCTAAGTCATATATAAATTGTCCCGTTGCAGCATAGTCAGGCGGATAAAATTGAGTAATGATACTAATGCTAGTTTTTAACTGGTTTTTACCTGCCATTATTTTACTCATTAGTTATTTTTAGCCCTTACCCGTTACCACTAGCTTCGTATCAGGTTTTGTGGAATGGTTAACCAAATTTATCTAGATAGCATCAACATCAGTAAAGTGTAAATATAAGCTTGGCGAAGCTCTCATAAATGTCTGTGTAACTATAACGTAAATTTGATTTAACCCAAGTATTAGCTACTTACTTACAAACTTTCTTAGCAAGGCGATCGCCTGCATGAATTAAAGCACTACGAATACCAACTTCAGTCATAGAGTGACCTGCATCGGGCACAACAATAAACTTAGCTTCAGGGAATGCCTTATGAAGTTCCCAAGCCGTAAACATTGGACAAACCACATCATAGCGACCTTGAACAATAAATGTGGGAATATGCCGAATGCGATCAATATTTTCCAGCAGTTGATTCTCTGATGAGAAGAATCCTTTATTCATGAAGTAGTGGCATTCAATACGGGCAAACGCATCTGCAAATTCTTCTGTCCCAAACCGCTCAATTAAGTCTAAGTCTGGTACTAGCTTGCTAGTGCTAGCTTCCCAAATTGACCAAGCACGGGCTGCCTGCGATCGCACATGGTTCTCAGGACTCAAAAGACGACGATAATAAGCAGATATCATGTCATCACGTTCCTCAACGGGGATTGGCTGTATGTATTTTTCCCATGCATCAGGGAAAAAGTAACTTGCACCCTCTTGGTAAAACCACGCCAACTCTTTGGGACGCAACATAAAAATGCCGCGCAAAATTAATGCTCGACAATAATCGGGATAGGTTTCGCTATAGGCTAGGGCTAGAGAACTACCCCAACTACCGCCAGATACAACCCAGTAATCAATGTTGAGATGTTTTCGTAAAACTTCAATATCTTCAACTAGATGCCATGTAGTATTTTCTTCAAGTTCAGCGTGAGGTGTACTTTTGCCACAGCCTCGTTGATCGAACTGGACGATCCGCCATAAATTCGGATTGAAATATTGGCGATAAATAGGTTGACTACCTCCGCCAGGTCCCCCATGAAAAATTACAACAGGTTTGCCTTGAGGATTACCTGATTCTTCAAAATAAATTGTGTGTCGCTGGGAAACCTGAAGCATTTCTTGGCGATATGGCTCGATCGCTGGATACAGTTCGTGCATAGAACTTTTGCCCTGATACCCTATGGATTATTGAGATGCCTAATATAGCAACTAAATAACTAAAAAAAAGAAGGCTTGCTTAGCAAACCTTCTTTTTGAGTTATAAATGACTCTCGCTTCTTACCATCCGTTTGTATGCCAGCCAACCAGAGGCGATCGCGACAACAAAAAAGCCAGCCAAAAATTTGATATGTAAAACCATATCGGCGCTAGATAAAACTTTACTGTTGGTTGAGAGCGCCGTAAAAGCCTCGCTCATGTGATAGACAGGATTAAATTGAGTAATCAAGAGCAAATCTTTTGATAAAAAGGTAGTTGGGAAAAATGCACCTCCTAAAATCAAAAGTGGTACACCAACCCCCGCAACTAGAGAATTTACATCCTCTACTTTTCGAGCAAATTTTGTTGCTAGGACAAATCCCATACCTACGTAGGAACCGATACTAGCCAAAATCACTAAAATGCCCAGTACAATAGAGCCACTAAAACGTACATTCCAAAAGGCTGCGACAGTATAAATGATTAGAGTTTGACCTGTACCGATCGCTGCATAGGCAAAGAAAATACCTAGAAAATAGGAAATCCCATTAATCGGCGAAATTAGTAAGCGCTTAATTGTCAAGCTTTCTCGCTCAGAGACAATTGTGGACATTGTGCCGCCAAGGCAACTAAAAAAAAGTGCCGATCCAATTAAGGTTGCTGGGGCGGCAAGTTTGAAAGATTCGGCTGTCGTGATTTTTGAACCTTCCGCCAATACAAACCCATTCAGTAAAAGCATCGAAATTGGAAATATTACCCACAAGAGCAAAGTGCGGTATGTCCGAAACAGTTCTAATAAAATGCGTCGCCCGATCGCGATCGCTTCATACCCATAGTTCATGTGAGCTTTTCAGTGATTTAGTGCTTGTATAGTAATTGTAAAAGCAGAGTGAGTGTAAAGCCTTTCCTCAGCGTCTAAGTTCAAAGATAGAATCATAACTGTGTTAAACGGCAAATCTACCTTTAGCAAATATCTGAAACGCTTTTTAATTGGTGCGATCGCTATTTATCTTGCCTTTCGATTACGCCAAACTTTGCAATTATTGCTGACTAGTTTGTTTTTAGCTGGAGCGATCACACCAATAATTGAGAAAATTACCAGCTTTCGACTCAAATTTAAGCAATGGGAAATGGGGCTTAATCGGATATGGGCAGTTGCACTACTCTACTTATTCTTATTTATAGTTATAGTGCTAGCGATCGCCCCTGCACCCCAAATCATTCTCGAACTTGGTCAGTTTTTTATTAA
>CAIJEA010000521.1 GCA_903819605.1 uncultured cyanobacterium
GATGCCCTTGATATTTGGATATCCGCAGGTAAGTTAGTAACTTGTTCAACGGGTAAATGTGCTTTACCTGTAGGTATAGAGATCGCAAAAGTTGTGCCATAACCATAGTCTGACTTCACGGTAATTTCGCCACCATGCAGACTTACTAATTCTTTGACCAATGCCAAACCTAAACCGCTGCCCTCATAGCTACGATTGACTGAGCCATCAGCTTGACGAAAACGATCAAATAGAAATGGAATTTGATCTTCACGAATCCCAATTCCCGTGTCGTGAACGCTGAGCATGCAATGATTCCCATCAGCATCAGCATTAATCCGAACCGTGATGTTGCCATTATTTGGAGTGAATTTCATGGCATTAGAAAGCAAATTATAGAGAACCTTATCAAACTTCTCTAAGTCTAAATATATGTCAGGACATTCCTCACTAAACTCACTGAGTAAATGAATATTTTTGCGATCGCAATAGGGGCGAAAAGAATCAATAGTTTGACTAGTAAACTCGACGAGGTTGCAGGGTCGGAAACAAGCTTGCATTTTACCAGCATCAAGGCGCTGGATATCAAGTAGTTGGTTAACCAGACGCAATAAGCGGCGACAATTTCGCAGGGCAATTACTGATTGATCGTAGGGAAGTGGCTGTGATTGCTCGATCGCCGCTTCTAAGGGGCCAATCGTCAGGGTAAGGGGAGTGCGGAATTCGTGGGAAAGATTTTGAAAGAACTCGTTCTTCTGTTGATCGAGTTCGAGAAGTTGATGGGCTTGTTGACGGGTTGTTTGAAAAAGATTAGCCTGCTGTACGGCGATCGCAGCTTGAGCAGCAACGGCTTGGACAAGAGAAATTTCTTCGGGCTTCCATTGACGGGGATGATTATTTTGACGCATGGAGATACTGCCAATAATCTTGCCATCAGAAATCAGTGGTACAATGAGCAGCGATCGCGCAGTTGAATGCATTGGTCGATCAACAAGATTCCATTCTGGAGTTTCATACAGATCGGAAATCACTACAGGTTGCTTAGACTCAATTAGTGCTTGAAAAACTGGATTGTCGGAAATATCCACAATCGCTTGCGGTAATGTCGATTCATTGGAATCTTCCGTACCATTGACTAATTCATCTGAGTCTAGCAGATGTAAGCCGACACAGCGTAAATAATGCTCATCCGCAGTCCATAAAGACAGAGCACAACTTTCAGAATTTAAGGCTTGTCCCAATTGTTGAGTAATTGAAGCAAAAATCTTTTGAGGATCGAGACTCGATCGAATTGTGCTAGTAATCGTGTTGAGCAAAGACTCCCTTTGGGCAAGTTCTTGAATGCGATCGTAGGCTCGATTGCGCGAGCTGACGATCGCCGCTTGATCGGCCGCCAATTCGATCAAATCTAGTTCATCATTACTCCACAGATGCGAATTTCCACAGTGATAGAGCGCTAGCATCGCTAAGCACTCTTTTTGAACTTCAAGTGGGACAAAAAGAACGGATTTGATATTGTTTTGAGCGTAGATGACTCTATCAGCTTCGGAAATACGCTGATCTTCCTGAATATTACTAATTGCGACGATCTGCGCTTGTAGGGTCAGGGTCTTGGATAACTTGCTCCAATCGGCAATGGGTTCACAAGAATAGGCGAAGTAATCATCTACAAGTTGGTTATTCTCAAATAGCCGTAAAATGCTGCCTGAAACCTCAAAATTACGCGCAATTGATTCTGCGATCATGGCAATGCTCTCACGATAGGGAGCAGCGCTATCAACCGATGAGGCGATCGCATTGAGCAATGACTGCTGACGTAGAGTACGACGCAATTCGGCGGTACGATTTCGCAATACCTTGTGCGTATCGATCGCCTGACGTACTACATTTCTGAGTTCCCCTTCATCCCAAGGCTTAGTCACATATTTGAAGACCTTAGAAGTATTGATAGCTTCAACGAGATCCTCAACATCAGTGTAGCCAGTCAAGATAATTCGCATTGTATCAGGGTATTTAACTGCCATTTGGCTTAAAAACTCTGTACCACTCATGATCGGCATTCTTTGATCGGAGATAATTACCGCGACTTCACCTTCCCGCTCCAGCAAATCTAACGCCTCTAAACCCCCATTTGCTCGGAAGACTTGATATTCTCGATAAAAAGTACGATATAGCAAATCCAAGTTATCGGGTTCATCATCGATAACCAGTAACTTAAGTTTGGGGTTGATTTGCGAACCCATTTAGCTAATTCTTCCTAAACTATTAATACCCAATTGGTCTTAATATCAATGATGAGTATCTTGATATGATAATCATTAATATTCTAGAAAAGTAATAGATACAGAAAATATATATATCAAAATACTAAAATTGACTTTGACATTCTTAGTATTTTGATAAAGTATTATCTAACGTTAAAGATCAACTTATCTAGCATTAATAAACTTAACTTGATTTTGAATATACTGCCTTTTCTATCATAACCGATCCTCTTTACGTGTTTTTGCCTAGAGTTCTCAGCAATAAAGCGGTTTGAGCTTCTTCACGATCGTCAAAATGGATTTTTTCACGACCGATAATTTGATAGTCTTCATGCCCTTTACCTGCAATTAGAATCGTATCTCCAGCCATTGCTTCCGCGATCGCTGTTTGGATACATTTATGACGATCGCCTTCAATTTTTATTGGTTTATTACCAATATTTGCATTGACTCCCACAGCGACATCATCCAAAATACGCTGAGGATCTTCGGTACGCGGATTGTCTGAGGTGACATAAACGCGATCGGCAAGTCTAGCCGCGATCTCGCCCATTAACGGACGTTTTGTCCGATCGCGATCGCCACCGCAGCCAAACACACAAATTAATTCGCGCTGCGTAAAGGGACGCATTGCCTTCAGAAGATTTTCTAAACTATCAGGGGTATGGGCATAGTCCACAACCACAGTGACATCCTGATCGTCGCTGACTTGAACCCGTTCCACGCGCCCAGGCACATTCTTGAATTCGGGTAAACGGCTGATTACTTCCGCTAAACTCATGCCCATGTGCAAAGCTGTGGCGATCGCTGCCAAGATATTCTCGACATTAAAACGTCCGACTAGCGGAGATTTAAAGGCGATCTCGCCCTGAGGAGTGTGCAAAATCCCCGTCGCGCCATTGGGTAAATAAACCAAGTCCTCGGTATAAAAATCAGCTCGATCGTTGCTAATGCTATAAGTCCAAACCTGCTTTTCTGTGAGAGTTTGTGCCAACCTTTGCCCGAAGGGATCGTCGAAGTTAATAATCGCTCGTCCTTGCAAATAAGTCTCGCTAAATAGCAAAGCCTTCGCCTGAAAATAGTCCTCTAGGTTGTGGTGATAGTCCAAGTGATCCTGCGTCAAATTAGTAAATACCGCCACCTCAAAGGGGCAACCTAACACGCGACGTTGGTCTAGAGCATGGGAGCTAACCTCCATCAGTCCGACATCACAGCCTGCGGCGATCGCTTCGGCAAGTTGTGCCTGTAAGTCCACGGCAAAGGGGGTAGTATGTGTCGCTGTCTTGGAATAGCCAGCCCAACGGGTATAGAGAGTGCCAAATAGTGCTGCTGCATATTGGGTTTGCAACAAAAACTCGATTAAGTGCGTGGTGGTAGTTTTGCCATTTGTCCCTGTTACCCCCACTAATTTCAGCTTTTGGGCGGGATAGTCATAAAATGCGGTTGCTAATTTACTACAAGCCACGACCACATCATCAACGGCGATCGCTTTTTCCTTGCTTGGCAAATTTTCAAGTGCCTCATGGGAAATAATCGCGGCGATCGCGCCTTGGGCGATCGCCTGTGGCGCAAATTTGCCACCATCAACCTGAGTACCCGTCATGCCAATAAATAAGTCCCCATCTTGACAAGCTCTCGAATCTGTAACTACGCGCTTGACCTCTAACTCGTCTAATTCGGGCTGAGGATTTTGATAGCCTGCTAACGATAGCAATTGTTCTAAACGCATAATTTCTGATCCCTCACCACAAGCACAAAACATCCGAGAATTTTGACACGAAATCTTCATCTGTGACAACTCTAAAACCCAAAAGTGATAGGCGGCGCGAAGCGCCACCTATCACTTTTGGGCGAAAGTGGCGATAGCTATACATTCAGCGATCGCCTGTGGATAAATAATATGTTCTTGGACTTGGATGCGCTTTTGCAGGTCTTCTAGCGTATCGTCAGGTAAAACTGGTACAGCAGCTTGTTTGATAATTTTGCCGCTATCGACTTCGAGACTGAGTAAATGCACGGTACAGCCCGTAATCTTGACACCATAGTTAAAAGCCTGCTCGATCGCATGAATACCTTTGAAGCTCGGTAATAAACTGGGATGAATATTCAAAATCCTATCTGGGAAGGCATCAATTAAGACTTGGGTAACGATCCGCATCCAGCCCGCCATGATCACCAGATCGACATTGTATTGCTTGAGGATGTCAATAATTGCACGATCGAGAGCTTGCCGAGATTTGTAATCGCGATGGTTGACTAAAATTGCAGGAATGCCAAACTTGTCAGCACGTTGTTTCACGAAAGCATCAGGTTCGTTATAAATCACTACCGCAATTTTGGCTTGCAGTTCGCCGTTCGAGATCGCAGTAGCGATCGCTTCGAGATTACTACCACTTCCCGAAGCTAGTACACCTAAAATAGTGACCGAATTGGAATTAGATAACTCTTTGGCTTCGGATAAAATCTCTGGCGAACTCACGAATCTTCAAGGCTCCTAAACAAAAAGCGCAGACACAAGTTTACTATAGATAAACAGTTTTCATTTTACCCACGGTAAAATGAAAACTCAAAAACCTTACTGGAATTGTAGTTTTTATCGAATGAGTATCTACTCATTCGATAAAAACTGTAGACGATTTTGCCATGACTAGTCTATCGGAACGAATTCTTTCTATTCAGGAAGTTAGCGATCGCCACCATCAAACTTATCCCCTCAGCATTGCGCCAATGATGGATCGCACTGATCGCCATTATCGCTATTTCATGCGCCAAATTACGCGACGAACTTTGCTCTATACGGAAATGGTCACCAGTGCGGCAATTAAGCATGGCGATAAAGATTATCTATTAGGATTTTCGCCAGAGGAAAATCCGATCGCTTTGCAAGTTGGGGGCGATAATCCTCAAGACTTGGCTGAATGTGCGCGAATTGCCGAGGCAATGGGCTATGACGAAATCAATTTGAATGTGGGCTGTCCTAGCGATCGCGTCCAAAGCGGACATTTTGGGGCTTGCTTGATGAAAACGCCCGATCGGGTGGCTCAATGCATTGAGGCAATGATTGCGGCGACAAGTATTCCCGTCTCGGTCAAACATCGGATCGGCGTTGATGATTTAGATCGTTACGAAGATATGCAAAACTTTGTGCGGATTTTATCGGAAGCTGGTTGTCAGCGTTTCTCAGTTCATGCCCGAAAAGCATGGTTGCAAGGGTTAAGTCCAAAAGATAATCGCGAAATTCCACCTTTACGTTATGCCGATGTCTATCGCTTAAAGAAGGAATTCCCCCATTTATTTATTGAGATTAATGGAGGATTTACCACTCTAGAGCAAGCTCACGAGCAATTACAGTATGTGAATGCGGTGATGATTGGGCGTGCGGCTTACGATAATCCCTATCTATTTTCCACAAGCGATCGCGAGTTTTTTGGAGATGAAGCTCCTATCCGTAGTCGAGTGGAAGTTGCGGAAGCGATGATTGATTATATTGATGCATGGACCGCTAAGGGATTGAAGTTAAATAAAATCACGCGCCACATGTTGCAATTGTTTCATGGTCAAGCTGGCAGCCGCATCTGGAAACGGATTATTACTGATAACTCTTGTATTGCTGGGGCGGGTTCTGAAGTAATTCGTGAAGCGATCGCCGCAGTTAACATTGCAATTAACAGTCAAGAGATAGCACTTTGATTAAGCCTAATTACATTAGGGAATAAAATTCGTCTTGCGCCTTGCCTTGATATTCCCTTCCCAATGAATATAGCTGTCGCCAAATGTATCACCAAGAAGAGATAGGCGGCGCTTTGCGCCGCCTATCTCTTCTTGATTTTTGATTTAGTCCTAACACAAGCGACGGCAGATATAACAACCAACGTTATTACTGAGTCACATTCGCCAACTTATTCTTATTTTGCATAAGCAATTGAACTGTCATAAGTCTAGAATTAGATTGGTTGGAGTGATATTTACGATCATAATATCTCAACCTATAAATTCAATGAAATTCAATGAAAATTAAATTTATAGCATTCCTAAAATATAGTTAGAGATCGCTAGAAATCATGACAGGTTTACACAAAATTATCTGTTCCACCCAAGGAGCCATTGATCTCCAAATCAATGGAGCATTAGGCATTCCCTTTAATGATTTAAATCGCGATCGCGCTGCCAAATTACCAGAAATTTGTCGATTCTTATATCAACAGGGACTAGATGGGTTTTTGCCTACCCTTGTTACTGCCGACCTCGCACAATTCCATCGATCGCTATTTTTCCTAGCCGAAGCGATCGCCACACAAAAGCAAAATTCCAATCCCCTAGAAGCCAAAATCTTAGGCGTACATCTTGAAGGTTCTTTCTTACATCCCGATAAGCGGGGTGCACATCCTCAGCAGCATTTACTACCGCTTAATCTCGACACCTTAAAAAATTTACTCGGTGACTACACCGAAATTATCAAAGTTATTACCCTCGCCCCCGAACTCGATCCTTCAGGCAAAACTATTAAATATCTATGCGATCGCAATATTATTGTTAGCTTAGGTCACTCTACGGCAAATGCAGAACAAACAAGAATGGCGATCGCTCAAGGTGCAACGATGGTCACTCATGCCTTTAATGCTATGCCTAGCCTACATCATCGCGATGTGGGTTTATTGGGCGAAGCAATTTTAAGCAATCGGGTTTGGTGCGGATTAATCGCCGATGGCGTTCATGTTTCGCCACAAATGGTGAAATTGCTATATCGAATGACAGATAAAATTTTCCTAGTCAGCGACGCTTTAGCCCCACTGGGATTACCCAATGGCGTTTATCCTTGGGACGATCGCCCAATTACAGTGACAAATGGCACAGCAAGGCTACCAGATGGCACACTTTCAGGGACGACTGTGCCCTTACTTGATACTGTTAACGGTCTGGTCAAGTGGCAAATTTGTGAGCCAGAGCAAGCGATTAACTTAGCGATCTCCGCCCCCCGTCAGGCGATCAACTTAGATGTTGCTACACCTCAGAGGCTAGCGTGGTATCAGACAGAATCGGGGAAACTGATTTGGCAGCACCATTCAAGTGAGAACTAGTAACGATCTCAGGCTGATGAATTTTCAAAATCATTGCTAAACTTTGCTTGAGCTTAGTTCTTGGTACAACCGCATCAACAAAACCATGATCGAGTAAATATTCAGATGATTGGAAGCCATCAGGAATTTTTTGCTTGAGGGTCTGCTCGATGACACGCCGACCAGTAAATCCAATTAACGCCTTTGGCTCAGCCAAAATCAGATCGCCAAGCATCGCAAAACTTGCAGTTACACCACCCGTTGTGGGATTAGTCAAAACTGGGATATATAGCAAATTCGCTTGACGATGACGCTCCAAGGCAGCTGAAGTCTTTGCCATTTGCATTAAGCTCAAAATCCCCTCTTGCATCCGCGCCCCACCAGAAGCACAAAAGATCAGAGCAGCATAACGCTTTGATGTAGCAGTTTCCAGCATACGGGTAATTTTTTCCCCGACAACCGATCCCATACTGCCGCCCATAAAGCGAAAATCCATCACAGCAAGTGCAACGTCACAGCCATCGATTTTGCCAGTACCAGTGATCACCCCATCACTTAAACCAGTTTTTTGCCTATATTCTTTAATGCGATCGATATAGGGCTTACGGTCTTTAAAACCTAACGGATCGCAGGAAGTTAAATCTGCGTCCATCTCTTCCCATGTACCTACGTCAATTAGTTGGGCTATGCGCTCATAGGCATTAACTTGATTGTGATGACCACATTCAGGACAAACCATCAAATTAGTTTTCAAGTCCTTGACGTAGGTCAAAGCACCACAACTAGAACATTTGTGCCACAAACCGTCAGGAATTTCGCGTTCTTGAGAGTTTTGGGTTAGATTAGGCGTTTTGCGGTGATATGCTTCACTTGCGCGGGAGCGAGTTTCAGCAAACCAATCAAACAGTGACATAGCGGCTCACAGTTCACAGGATAGGCGTTCAGCTGTCAATATTTAGGAGACGGCAAATGTAACCAAAAATACAACTATAACTCTGTAATCATACAGCGCTTTGTACTTCAGGGGAAGGTATCATAATCGTCCAAGTAGAGGGCGCACAAAGCGCCCCTTCTATTATTCAAGAGTATCGCTAGAACCAGGCTTTTGCTTGACCCTTTCAACTTGAGAATATTTCTCCACAGTTTGAGTTACCTCAAACAAAGACTGTTGCAACGGTTTAATCGCAATTTGCAAGTCTTCGTATGTTGCTTCCTCAGATTCGTACAAATTTTTGAGGGCTTCCATATTGCGGAGAGTGGGTTCGCGTAGGCTTTGGGTAATTACCGATGGACCATTGTCTCTAAGAATATCTTCGACAGTACGGATTAAATTGGATGCTTGGTTACGCATATTAGCAAGTTCACGACGCGCAGCATCTTCATCAGAATATACCTCAGCTTCCATCCGCATTCTTTCGATTTCGCTAGGACTCAAGCCTCCTGTATTAGTGATACTAATGCTCTGCTCGACACCAGTATCCACATCTCGCGCCGACACCTTCAGAATGCCATTGGCATCGATATCAAAGGAAACCTCGATTTGAGGTATACCACGGGGTGCAGGACGAATACCTTCTAGTTCAAATTTGCCGAGACTCTTATTATCCTTTGCCATCGCCCGTTCGCCCTGTAGAACATGGATTTCTACTGCTGATTGGTTATCTACTGCTGTAGAAAAAATTTGGGATTTGCTGGTAGGAATTGTGGTATTACGTTCTAAGTTTTTAGTAAACACGCCGCCTTGAGTTTCTAATCCAATCGAAAGTGGGATCACATCAAGGAGTAACAAGTCTTTGACTTCCCCGCCCAAAATCCCAGCTTGCACAGCTGCGCCGATCGCTACAGCTTCGTCAGGATTAACTGATTGATCTGGCTTTTTACCATCAAAAAATCTAGATATCGCTTCCTGTACCGAAGGAATGCGCGTAGAGCCTCCAACCAAAATAATTCGATTGATCTCTTTCGGCAATAAACCTGCATCCTTCAAAGCTTGAGCAGTAGGTTCAAGAGTTGCTTTGACCAAAGGTGCAGTAATTTCATCAAATTTGGAACGAGTAAAGTCCATCTCAATGGTCTTTGGTCCTGTTGCATCCGCAGCAATAAATGGCAAGCTAATCAAAGTCGAAGGAGCGCTTGAAAGCTCGATTTTGGCTTTTTCAGCAGCTTCTTTAAGTCGCTGCAAGGCGGTTTTATCTGCTGCCAAGTCAATACCTTCTTTTTGCTTAAAGTCAGCGACTAGCCAATCCACAATTAATGCGTCAAAATCGTCCCCACCAAGGTGATTATTTCCTGAAGTAGCCTTAACTTCAAAAATTCCATCGCCGAGTTGCAGTACTGAAACGTCAAATGTACCGCCGCCTAGGTCAAACACTAAGACAATCTGATCTTGATCTTGCTTATCCAATCCATAGGCTAGAGCTGCCGCCGTTGGCTCATTGACAATCCGTAAGACCTCCATGCCTGAGATTGCGCCAGCATCCTTTGTCGCTTGTCGCTGCGTATCGGTGAAATAGGCGGGTACGGTGATAACCGCTTGAGTTACTTCTTCGCCAAGATAATTTTCTGCATCCTGCTTCAGCTTTTGTAAGATCATCGCCGAAATTTCTTGCGGAGTATAGGTCTTATCACCGATCTGCACATCAACGGTTTCATCTTTGCCCTTGACCGCCGTGTAAGGAACGCGACGACGCTCTGATTCAGTCTCTGACCAGCTCCGCCCAATAAAACGCTTGATACTATAAACCGTATTCACGGAGTTAGTAACAGATTGACGTTTGGCAACTTGTCCAACAATCCTCTCGCTGCTGTCTTTGACAAAGGCGACAATACTTGGAGTAGTCCGCCCCCCCTCAGCACTAGAGATGACAACAGGCTTGCCACCTTCCAAAACCGAAACACAACTGTTTGTCGTACCAAGGTCGATTCCAATTACTTTCGACATATTTGCCAGTTCCGTTAAAAGCTTTTTTAAAAGTTTAGCTTACTGATTTTCTAAATAATGTAATGCAAGAATGCACTTTAAGAATGTTGTTCAAGATGCAATCGCGATCGCATCTTGAATGATTTGGCTAATGACTTGGCTTAGCTAGACTCGCCAGATCCGTTGCTAGGTGCATCCTCTGATGATGCACTATCGCCATCAATTTTACCAGAGGATACTTTAACTAGTGAATGCCGCAAAACACGGTCGTCACTGACTAAATAGCCAGGGCGCAACTCTTCAGTAATTATACCTTCATCATAATCAGCCGATGGCTCCTGCATAATTGCCTCATGGAAATTAGGATCAAATTCTTGACCGACACATTCCATTCTTGCTACACCAGTTTCTTTGAGGCATTTCAGCAATTGCTTATATACTGACTGATAACTTTTATGAATCGAAGCTTCACCATCTGTTTTTGGTGAAATCTGTAACTGCGCCCGCTCAAAATCATCAACTACTGGCAAGATTTTTTTGAGGATCTTGCCAGTAATTGTGCCTTCTTGCTCTTCTTTATCTCGCTCAGTCCGCTTACGAAAATTCTCGAAGTCAGCATATAGGCGCAAGTACTGCTGCTTGCGATCGTCTAACTGCTCTTTGAGGGCGGTTGACTCAGCGATCAAACCGTTGATTTTTTCAAGGGTAGCAGCAGCGGCGGCGTTTGCTTTACTAGTTTCAGGCTTAGTATTTGCTGCTGTTGTAGACGAGTGATTTCCATCAGCTTTTAACTCGTCTTGGGTTGAGATTTGATTCAAGTCTTCAGTTGCAAGTTGTTGTAACCGTGACTCAAGCACCTCATCATCTTCATCGATGAGGTCGTCAGAACTTAGTATGTTTTCTTCTTCGATCATTGCGTTAATACTCTTTTCGCGCTTTTCAGACTAGCAGTAAATTGCTAAGAGTTGACATTTGAGTGTAGTTTTGACGAATTTCATCAATCATAACGATTTTACTCTTTATCCGAGTCATCGTAAATTCAATCTAAGATTTTGATGCATTTCCGATTGTTATAGCCGTTATGTTAAACCCAGAAAAGAGTTGCGGCGCGAAGCGCCGCAACACTGGCTATAGCTATAAGTCACAATTAAGTGTTGATTTTGTAGGATTTCCACTATCAGTAACGTTACCAGAAGCTAAAGAACAGAAGTATTTGCGAATATTAGGCGCAAGATTGACGACATTTGTAAAGTCTGCGGCTTCAATGCTGCCAATATTTTCAACGATCGCATTACGAAAATTTGCCCCTGTGAGATTTGCACCCGCTAGCTCGATCAAAATTAGTCTTGCTGCTGTTAGATTTGCAGAACTAAGATTTACGTTTGAGAGATTGGTTAAGTGCATCTCAGCCGATTGCAAATCAGCTAGAGATAAATCTGCTCCATCCAAGATAGCATCACTAAGATTTGCTGCACTTAAATTGCTTTCTCGCAGATTAGCCTTAACGAGATTTGCTTTACGAAGATTGGCTAAAACTAAATTTGCACCGTTAAGATTTGCCGAATTAAGATCGGCTTCACTAAGATTTGTTTTCATTAACTCTGCTTTTTGCAAAATTGCTGAGCCTAACTTTGTTTGAAACAAATTTACCCGTAATAAATCAGCCTGAGTTAGATTTGCTTCTGAAAGATTAGATAAAGATAAATTTGCGTCAACGAGGCTGGAGTTACTCAAATCTGCCCCTCTCAGATCCACTTTGACGATTGTTGCACCATTCAAGTTTGCGTTTTTGAATATTACTTGACGTAAATCAATATGTTCAATAACTGAACCACTAAGATTAATATTGTGAAAATCCTGACCTTGTAGGCGATCGGCTTGCGTGCCTATCAACTGAACACATCGAAAATCTCGCTGACCTTCTGCATATTTGGCTGATAAGCTCGCGGCATTAATCGGAGTTAGCTTTGGCGTAGGAGCAACTATAGGGTTTTGCGAAACGATAGGAGTTGACAAAACGGTAGGAGTTGGAGAGGTTATTGGTGTAGAAGAATTGATAGGAGAGTTTACAGGAGTTGCAATAGATTGAGGTTGCAATTGGTTTTTTCTAAAAAGCCAGAAACACCCACCAAAAATAGCTAACAGAATTACACCAAACCATAACAATGAATTTTTGGGTAAGTTGCTGGGCAAATTTTTGGGCGTAAATACAAATCTTGATTTTGATTCTTTTATTGCGGATTTGTCTTTGTATTCTTTGCCATGACAGCTACGGATCAATCGATCGCATAGTTCGCGAGTTGCGTCATCGGGAATATTGGCGATCGCCTGAAATACAGGCGAAGCATCAGGTTCTTCAAAATCGTTTTGACGGAAAATTAAGTTTTTATTATCCTCATGGAAGGTTTTCCAAAGGTGTGGCTCAGTTGCCAAGGCACGCAGTGACAGGGAAATTACTGCAAAAGAAAATTCATCAAGGCGATCGCTAAAGTCCTTAGGAGATCGCTTTGGCGGCTGGTAGTTAGGATGTCCAACTTCTTGGGGCGGAGTCCCTTTGAGGGCAGGAACATACATTCCATCATAGTCAACTAGTTTTAGCTCTCCCTGATCGTCCACCATGATATTTCCATGCTGTAAATCCCCATGGGCGATCCCTACCTGTTGTAAATCTTTTTGAAGTTGTTGCAATTGCCGCTCTAGACGCAACAATACTTGCGAATCATCAAGATATTCACCAATATAGCGATCTAGTTCGACCCCATCAACCCAATCCATTTTGAGAATTGGATACCACTCGCCTTTAACCAAAATCCCTTGAGCAATATATTCAAAATCAACTAAATAAGGAAGACGATGTTGACCTAGATATTCACTAATCAACATGTATCTTTGTTGTACGTCTGATTGCGGTATGCGTGTAAAGCAACGCACAGCCCAAGAGCGATTGCCTTTAGTTAATTTGTAAACTGTGGCAAAGTTGCCTGACCATAACAAAACTCTTCCCCGTGAGTTTTTAGAAGTGGTTGCTTGCTTAAGTTCAGGATCGACAAAACAAAGTTGCGGGTTTTGTACCGCGATCGTGAAATCAATATTTAAAGGCCAAGTCTGAATATCTGTCATGATTCACTGCGAATTTCTATGCATAGCAACGTTGTATCGTCATTAGCTATCTCATAGCGATCGCGTAATTCGGTCACCCAGTTCGCAAACACTTCTTGCGAACTAATTTGCTCTAATTCTAACCAAGGATTTTGATTTTTTTCCAGTTGTTTAAAAATCCAGCAGGCGATCGCATCAGTTGCTAGATAAAAGCGATCGCCTAATTGAGCATTGCCAAGAGTTTGAGAAATAGTAATATTTGTTGGCTTGATAGAGGTTCCGATTAGTTTGGGACGATTATTAAATTCATGACTATTGTGCAAGGGAAAACTCATTTGTAAAGTATTCTGTCTCACTACAAACAAACAAGAGTCTCCCATTGCTAAAGTCTTCCAGCATAAATTAGGAAATATCTCTAAACTTAGAAAAGTGGCAAAAGCTCCCTCTCCCGCCTTACGTTTCGCGAACCAAGTTAAATTTTGATTCGCTAACCATCCTTGCCAAGTTAACTGCGATTTAACTAACCAGTTTTGGATCTCGCAATCATTCATATAGTCATAATCACGATTCCCGTCAACAAAAGTGGTAACTAATTCCTTAGCCCATTCCTGTGAAAACGAAGACTCAGTTGCACCATCAGACAAAGCGATCGCAAATATGTGATCTCGAACATTAAAATGCCAAACATCTTCACACTCAGCAACTACATTGCCCGCCTTTTGTACCGCAAAACTTTGGACGAGCGCAAAAGATGGTTTCTGCTCTTGTGAGACCCGTGAAGCAAAGTTAGCAGTCACATTGTATAGGCTGCGATCTGCATATTTCCGATTATTCCAGCTACTTTTGTTCCCATTTGAGGCGATCGCCCTAAACCCAAAATTTGCATACCCATAATGAGAATGCAAACCGCAGAAAGGATTACTGTAAAAAGGTCTAAGCACGATATTCGTAGCGATCAATAATTTGATCGGCAATTTTAAGGTCACACCTTAGCACATTAACCCAAAAGAAAAGCCACCTTTCGATGGCTTTTCTTTTAATAAAGAGTTTCCCAGCCTTTTCAAGCAGAGGTTTGTTTTCCCGCCTTCGGC
>CAIJEA010000522.1 GCA_903819605.1 uncultured cyanobacterium
AAAGTGTTGATAGGACTAGACTTACTATACGAGGAATTAATTGGCAATGACTAGCTCATCCATCGAAGTCAAAAATGACAGTAATAATGATAATAAAAGGCAAGAGCTAGGTGTACAAAAGCTACGTACCATGATCGAGGGACTAGATGATATCACCCACGGCGGACTACCCAAGGGGCGCTCTACCCTTGTAAGTGGTACTTCTGGCACTGGGAAGACCCTTTTAGCCATGCAGTTTCTTTATAATGGCATTACAGGCTTAGATGAACATGGTGTATTTGTTACATTTGAAGAGTCACCTTCCGACATTATCAAAAATGCCTACAGTTTTAATTGGGATCTGCAAAAACTGATTGATGATGGTAGATTATTTATCCTTGATGCATCTCCCGACCCAGAGGGGCAAGAAGTAGTCGGCGACTTCGATCTATCAGCCCTAATCGAACGCATTCAATATGCAATTATCAAATACAAGGCGAAGCGGATCTCCATAGACTCCATGACCGCTATCTTTCAGCAATACGACTCTTTAGGCTTAGTGCGTCGTGAAATATTTCGGATTGTGGCTCGTTTAAAGTCACTTGGTGTGACCACAGTTATGACTACTGAACGTGAGTTAGAGTACGGGCCTGTAGCAAGATTTGGAGTAGAAGAATTCGTTTCGGACAATGTGATTATTTTAAGAAATGTCCTAGATGGTGAACGTCGTCATCGTACAGCCGAGATACTGAAACTACGTGGTACAACCCATATGAAGGGAGAATTCCCATTTACAATGACCAGTAAAGGGATCAATATATTTCCATTAGGAGCGATGCGTCTGACTCAAAAATCTTCCAATACCAGAGTTTCTTCGGGTATCACTACCCTTGATGAAATGTGCGGCGGTGGATACTTCAAAGACTCAATCATTTTGACCACTGGGGCAACTGGTACTGGAAAAACCCTCATGGTAAGTAAGTTTATTGAAAATGGTTGCGAAAATGGTGAACGTGCCATTTTGTTTGCCTACGAGGAGTCACGCCAACAACTTACGCGCAATGCTTCATCTTGGGGAACCGATTTTGATAAATGGGAAAGTTCAGGCTTATTAAAAATTATTTGTGTTTATCCAGAATCGTCTGGGCTAGAAGATCATCTTCAAGTAATTAAGTCGGAAATTGAGTCATTTAAACCATCGCGAATAGCGATCGATTCTCTATCAGCGCTTGCTAGAGGTGTAAGCAACAACACGTTCCGCCAATTTGTAATTGGTTTAACAGGCTACGTAAAGCAAGAAGAAATCACTGGGTTATTCACAAATACCACCGATCAATTTATGGGTTCACACTCAATTACAGAGTCACATATCTCTACAATTACCGACACAATTATTCTCTTACAATATGTAGAAATTCGTGGTCAAATGTCTCGTGCTGTTAACGTCTTCAAAATGCGGGGATCGCGCCACGACAGCCGAATTCGCGAGTATATTATCACTGACCAAGGCGCACAAATTAAGGATTCATTTCAAGGATTTGAGCGAATTTTAAGTGGTTCCCCAACGCGAGTATCTGTTGATGAAAAGTCTGAGTTATCTCGCATTATTCGTGGTGTTTCAGTCGATCCCTTAGAATAAAAGAAGGGAGTTAGCTTGTAACTCCCTTCTTTTATTAACAACCTAGAGACTCACGGGTATCCACTCCTGTTTTAGAGTTTATTCCAGAGGCTTTAATACAAATTTTCTTGATTTGCTGAAAGTCTAGAAGTGCATTACTAAAATCAGCACCAGTTACATCAACACCATCAAATGTAGAACGCAGCATATTTGTATCAGCGAGGATGGCATCACTTAAGTCAACATCCTTAAATCTCGATACATAGGCTATACCTGAACTGAAATCCACTCCATGGAGATTAGCACCATCTAATAAGACTCCGTTGAATAATGCACCTCGCAAATCAGCGTTACTAAAATTGGTATTCCTAAAGGTAGCATTAGTAAACTCTGCACGAATTAAACTTTGTCCAGAAAAGTTTTCACCACCTGCTTCATTTAAGATTGATCTAGTCACACTAGATGAACTCGCAGCTTGAACTGACAATGGCATTAAAAAAATTACTGTTGCCAAGACGATAGTTGTAATTAACCGCCAATATTTCATAATCTGTTGGGAGTAATTTAGAATAATTTCTACATTGCTAATAAATATTAACTCGTAATAGAGTTTCTTTTAAAAACTTAATAATCCATCTCGATCTTAATCTCCAGAATTATCATTATTATTAATCGATAGTTGGGGAATAAGTTGCGATCGCTGAGAATTAGATACTAAACCTTCTAATAAATTCTTTGCCATCACTTGTTTTTTAGCATTAGTCGAAACATAACTAACTGTAATTACCGAATCACTTTCTGGGGAGCTAATACAACTTTGGGCATACACATCAATACGTGGCATTGGCAAATCTATCTGCGTAGATAGCAAAGCAGAAGCACCCGACATATCATCTATGTTTAGAAGACGAATAAGTTCATCCTTAATATCTTCAGTAGCACTACCAATTAATTGTTTGTCGCCATACCAATCATTACCATCTTCATTAAAAGGTTCACTAGCCGAACCAAATGGGATAGACGCAGCTAAAAAACCCACTATCCCCAAATCAATTACCCATAACAGATATGTAAAGGTTTCATTGAGCTTTATTTTGCTACTTCCCCTACTAATACTTGTTCCTTCCTTAGCAGATAACTTCAAAAAGCCAATAAACCCTGAATTACCAGTTTCTTGCTTCAAAATAGCATTAATCTGATCCCCAACTTGTTTCTTATCAGTGAGATTATACTCATGTCCCATAATCTGTTCAGTTTCTTGCTGAAAATTGATGTATTGACCATACATCAGTGAAGAATAAGTCAATATACCTCCAAAAATTCCCCAACCTAAAGCAAGCATAGGATTACGAGTTTTACCCTTTTTAACAGCAAGCCCCAATACAGTACCTGTGGCGAATCCCATTCCCATTGGAAATAAGACAATGAAGTAAATGAATTTACTAATAAAGGCAGTAGCACTACCAATCGCAACTCCTGAGACCAAGGAAGCAGCAGCTAAAATAGCAATACCTTGAGAGGGCGCAATATTGCTTGGTTTATAGGTTTTCATGATTGAAGCCTATTAATGACCTTAAGTTTAACCTTATTATTTTGCCCTTCTTTGTAAAATCAAAATAAT
>CAIJEA010000523.1 GCA_903819605.1 uncultured cyanobacterium
CTGTCATAGTATGAAACTGCTGCTTCAAGTTCTAGTTGTGCATTAGGATCAAACTCAAGAAACATTATCGATTCCTTAGCTTTTGTAATACTTCATCGGCTGGGATTAAGGTAACTTTGCCTTGATCGATCGCTTCTATACGATTAGATATTTCTCTATTCCAAGCTGTTTCAATTTCGGGATTAATTTCATCAAGGCTGTTAAGGAGATGTTCTGCAAGCATGGCGCGGTAAAGAGGGGGCAGAGTCAAAACTGCTCCAAAAATTTCATCATAGGTTGCGTTAGTCATACAGAAACCTCCTTACAGAGCTAGTGAGCATATCTTAGCATTTTTCGTTTAGGTGCGCTCATTCAATGGTGGCAAGCTGTTCACAATTTCAACTGACTCGACACTGACGCGGACAATCGCACTTAATGAGGTCGAGGATGTAGCACGATCGCAGTTAAAAAACTAGCGGCTTTAATGATAGAAATATTTTGAAATGGATGTAAATCTAAAAGATCGGCATCGTAAAAAGATGCTAATTATTTTCATCAGTAAATTCTTCAAATATGGACTCAAGATCTTGTTTCCCAGATATCACTCGAATAATATCAATGCCATCAGGACGAGGATAATAAAACACGATGTAATCATCTATTGTGAAACCGCGCAAATTGGCAGCAATCCAAACATAGTTTTTGCCCATATTAGGGAAACCCGCAACGAGCTTACATTTTTGGCGAATAGCATCAAATAAATTACTTGCAGCTTTTGGGTTAACTTGTCCAATAAATGTGCAGATATCGTCTAGATCTTTGATGGCTATTTCTGAGAAGGAGTAGCTAGACATAATGAAGCTTTTTTATTTTTGACTCATCTGTTCTAGTTTGGTTTGTAATTGTTGGAATACTAATTCACCGTCAACAACATTGCCTTGTTTAATTTGCTCTGTTCCTTCAGCGATCTTTTTCCTTAGTTCGCTCAACTTTTGTTGTTTAGCTTCATATTCTTCTAAAAGTTGAAATGCAAAAGCTAAGAGAGAATCAACACTCTGATACTTACCGTCTTGAAGTTTGGCGCGGATAAAGTTTTCCTGTTCTGGCTTTAAGGCAATGTTCATTTTCCCAATCCTGTGAAAGTTGGAATCAACAGCTAGCATAGCGTAACTATAAGATTGCATTATATCATGGTGATTATATGGTGCGCTCATGCAATGGTGGCAAGCTATTGACGATCGCAACTGATTCGTCACTTACGCGCACGATCGCACTTAAGGAGGTCGAGGATATAGCGTGATCGTAGATCTCAGTTCCAGTTTTGAAGCTTTACGACAGAAATTGGAATTAAAGCATCGCTACTTTCTCAATGAAGTCTCCTTTCACTTCTGGACAAACGTTAGATGAAGATTATTTACTGAAGATTAGTTAATGTACTAACGCTTTTTACTAATTATTTTTAGATTTTCTCCAACCATTTTTCTATAGCCAAGTCTGATAATACATCCCAAAAATCTAGCTTTTCTGCACTGTCTTGACACCCTATGTATCCCTCTACATCGACAGGAGTAGAGGAATTACTCGATAAGCTCTGCATCATACGAGGACGTTTTTCAGGTGGTATCTGCTCCCACTCTGATTTTGTTTTCATTGTGCCAAAACCATCTGGTATATGACCTAAATGGGAGATTGTCAGTCCATTCGTCCAAACACGAAGACGACCAACAATAGGTTTCTTAGAACCACGCCAAAAATATGAGTATGTACTTGGAGTTGGTAACCACAGAAATAGAATAGGCTTTTGTGATTTTTGCAGAAAACATATTTCTGCACATAGCTTTGTCTTTCCTAAACCATATTGTACAGATCGCTTATCAATGATTTCTTTCATCCGTCGATTACAAGCTAAAACTTTACTTCTCACTTTTAGAAAGCCTTGCTGTTCTTCTTTAGTGCAGCTACCCAACCATTTAATTAATAGTTCGGGAGGTTCTGGGACTTCTTCCATGATTGATATCTCAAGTGGTTCATATGGAATTAGATATTTCTCATGAATAAATTCTTTCCCATATTCTTGGAGAAGCAAGTAAAAACTATTTTCCTCTCTCACAACAGAGAATTGAAAAAGTTCAAAGTTGAGCCGACTATGATTTCTATCAATTAAGTTATGGCGGTGATAATTTGGTGCGATTGCAATAAGTCGAACTGGACGAGAATAGTCTACTTCTTGTGAAAATGGCTTTTCTTCTAAAAGATTTGCATAGTAGCGCGTTAGTTGCTGAATCAAATATCGATCTTCTACATTTTTCAATTCTAAAATGACAAGTCCTTTGTCATCATCGACAGCAAGAATGTCACATATTTCGCCGTTAGAAATATATTGTTGTTTAAGTGGTGAAATACTAAATAACTGCTTGAGATTTGTCCAGACAAACTTCTCTAATGCTGCTTCGCTTATAAACTCCCAGCCATTATTAGTTTTATGCAATGCTACCCCACTAATCACAGGCAATATACTCCAATTCAAAATAAATACAAAACTAATATTTAAATAGAAACTAAGGCATAATGACTCATCTAAACAAATATAGCAATAAATCATTAGATGTAGACAACAGCCTCATTACTACACATAACATATAGCGGATGACGTGGATAACCAGCCTGTGTGATTCCTAAACAGTGGGGTTGAACTTTGAGTTTAGATAGCAACTCTAAAACAAGGCGATCGCGCTGCATTAACTTCCCGTTATTTCCCCAAGCAACAACAACTTTATCGGCTGACCTAATCGCCTTTTTTAAATAGCGATCGTTCTGTTTTCCTACAGGATCATCAACTTTTTTAAGATCCAAAGGACTTGCAGACCTATAAGCAAATAGATTAACTACCACCAGCGAACCACAACCCCAAGACTTAGCAAAATTGATACATCGCCGCAGCGTCGGGTCATCAATATCTGCATCCGCCTTACTAGGATTAAGCATAATAAAAACAAGCTTTGGCTGATTCACCTCCCATTCTCTCCATAGCAAGTAACGGTAAAGTCCTGTTTTATCTATGACCGCACCTTTTTTTATAAGTTTCTGTTCTACATTCAACAGCATATTTAATTAAAATCCATTACCAATCAGAATAAATGCTGACCAGTAATAGGGGTGATTGAACTCAGATTTGGGATTGCGAATCATTGACAGTTGGGCTTGACGTAGGCTTTCTACTTTTGAGGATTTCTCCTTGTGTAACTCTCCATAAAAGATTTTCATTAGAGCCTGAGTACCACCATCTGAGACAGTCCATAGAGAAGCGATCGCCGCTTTTGCACCCGTTCTTTGCATTTGATAACCAAAACCTAAAATTTCTTCGCCACCACTCTCTGGACCACCCAGAGCTGTCTGGCAAGCACTTAATACCACCAAATCTATATTAGGAAACTTTAGATCTTTTAGGTCGCGCAGACTTAGGCGATCGCCATTACCGAGCAGAATAAAAGACTCTTCAGGATGCTTGCCACTCACAAAAGAAGCATGGGTTGCTAGATGGATAATATTGTAATTTTGATTGACATCAGTAATCGTATTACGTTGAAAATCCGAGTTTAATAACTTGGTAGTATTGGGAAGAATTGTACTAAGATCCTCAACTTCTTTACCAGCAAAGGGCAACCCTGAAAACACAAATTTTTGGTCACCGACATTAAATTCATACTTGCCTTTACTAAAGGCAGCCGCAATCACACTTGGTTGAGAGAGTACTTGCGAACCAAGGCGAAACAAATTAATCGCAGTGATGTAATTAATCGCATAACTCTCGATCAGCCATTGGTTACCATCATAGAGCGCCGCCAGTGGAATATAACGCAACTGCCCATCAGGAGCATAGATAATAGTTTGAATCTGAGCTTTTTGCAGATCGGCAGCAATTGGCTGGATCATCCATTGGTAGAGTTTCTTAGAAGAATCTTTGACATCAAAGGAACTAGCATCTTGCAAATCAGAACGAAAATCAGCGATCGCCTTCTCTAGTTCTTGGCGGCTTACTTTAACGGTACGGTGAACTGGTGGCGCATCAAGGGTAAAGAGAACTAATTCTAGGCGATCGCCTAAAATCAAAGGATAAAATAAGGCTGTTTTTTGGGGAAATTTGGCAGTTTGAATCAGCCCTTTTAAACGCTCTTGTAGGCTTTTATAGGAACTAAGCTTGAGATTATCAGCGATCGCATTTTGTCGTAAATCATTCTCTATAGCCTTCACATTACTACTATCAATCAAACTTGCTATCTTTTGACTAGACTCAACTTGAATCTTCTCAATCTCCGTAATTCGTAACCTTTGGGCATCATTAAGTTTAGCAAGTTTACGAAGTGAATCTAATTCGTCATTCAAACTAGTTGATTGGGATGCAATATCGGCAATGAATTTCGATAATGTCTGTTCTTGTGGTAATAGTTCAATTCCTTGAGCGGTGACTTCATTCCCTTTGACATCTTGCAGATAGTCCTGTAACTCTTGCACCTTTAGCAAGTCCAATACCTGCAAAGCTTCCATGACCCGTCCTTGCTCTAACAATATACTAGCGAGTCCACGATAGACATCCGCAACCGACTGTTTAAAAGCACCTTGATCTTCACGGGACAGATTACGAATATCTTTACGGATCGATTCGCGCACATTTACCGATAGTTTATAGAAGTATATGGCGAGTTCAAATTTTTCTTGCTCTGCCATTAAACTCCCCATATTGCTGAGGACAATACTTTCACCACGACGATTTCCCGCTTGTCGATCTAACTGCAATGATTGTTGATAATTAGCAAAGGCAAGCGCTTTTTTGCCCGTCTCCTTATAAACCAGACCAATATTACCGAGAATTGTCGCTTCGGTAATGCGATCGCCTACTTTTCTAACTACTTGCAAAGCCGTTTGAAAGTAATCAATCGCCTCATCATATTTATTCTCTGCTAGAGCAATTGAAGCAAGATTGTTGAGAGTAACCGATTGAGAACCCAGATCGCCTGTATCTTGAGCAAGTTTAAAAGCCTGAAAATAAAACTGTAATGCTTTATCCAATTCCTTAAGCCGCTTATAAGCTAGCCCGATGTTACTCAGAATTGATGATTGATCGCGTAAATCTTTTCTGAACTGCGCGATCGCCAAGGAACGTTGTAAAAAATCAATTGCCTTAGTGGGCTGTCCTAAATTGACATAAAGCAACCCAATACTATTGAGTGTATTCCCTTCAGCGCGCTGATCGCCAACCTCTTGATTAATTACCAAAGCCTGCTGATAATGACTGAGCGCTTGTCCATATTCACTCAACTTCCGATAGACTGCGCCGACATTCCGTAATGTGCCGCCTTCTTCTTTACGATTTTTAATCTCGCGCCAAATATTTAGAGCCTGTTGATAAAACTCCAAGGCTGCTTTCGGTTGCCCAATTGTATCGTAAGCATAGCCAAGATTATGGAAAGTTACTCCTTCTCCAAAGGGATCGCGAATTGATTTACGAGCGGCGATCGCTCGCTCATAAAATGATATAGCAGTTCGCAAATCGCCTAGTTTCTCATAGGTTTTACCAATGCTATTCAGCATTCTTCCTAATTGCTTCACATCGCCTAGTTTCGTAAATAGCGGTAAAGCCTGCTGTTGATAGGTCAAAGCTTCGGAATATTTCTCTAGATCGATGTAAATATCACCAATGCTTTTGATCGTAAGCGCTTCCCAATAGGTTCTACCTTCAGAACGAAAAACAGGTAAAGCTTCTAGATACTTAGCGATCGCTTGCTGCTGATTCTCACTTTTACCATCATTAATCTTGGTGGCTTCCATAAATGCAGCTTCTGCGGCGATGTATTTGCGATCGGAGTCCTTAGCAGCCCGCAGATCCTCGATTGCAAAACTAAACTTACCCGCAGACTTAGGATCGAGAGGGCGAACTACCAGTTTGTAGTCGCCTGAGACTGTAGCGATCGCCGAGATTACTTCTGGACCATCATCATCATTTGGACTATCAGAATTCGCAATCTCTTTACCATCGGGACTCATCAGCGTCACCACCAGATCGATTCCCTGCTGTTGGACAATAATGCGAACAAACTGACCAGCTTGCAAAGAAATCGCGAAAGCCTGAAACTCTCCATTTTGAATTGACCGACTCGATTCTGTTTGAGCAATGGATGGAGTTGCCACAATCACCAATGGCAAGATGGAAGTAGAGCAGATCATTGAGATAGAAAAAAATTGGCTCAAACAACCTCTGACTAGAGATTTGCCGACAACTACAAGCTGACTCATAGCAATTACTTCCCTATTTGCTCAAGTGATGGTATCTAATAAGTAGCTAAGCATAAGTAAAAAAATCTAGAAGCTTGTGCTGCCTGCGTAGTGGGCGACACAAGCTCTGGTTTTGTTTTTAACTATGCTTAGCTACTTAATTCTATAATCTTTGCAGCTTATTTAATCTACCTATTGTAATCATGGCTCCTTCGTCGGCTTCATCTCGCTCAGATATCCTTTCGTCAATGCTTTTAGAATTAATTGAAATTTTGCGCGATCGCCAAGGGGAAACATGGGCAGCAATCATTCGCGCCGCTGCTAATAAATCCGCCACGATCGCGATCGACGATACCCGTCTATACGTACAGACCGAAGGGGGGCAAGAATTACAACTCAAGATTTCTGAAGCTGAACCTGATGCAATCAATTCTTTTGAAAGTACGGGAAAAACTTTAAGCAATGTGATGTTTGGGAGAACGTCTCTCGACAAATCCGTCGCTTCTGGCAAAATCTTTATTCGGGCGAGTTTTGGCGACCTTTTAAAAATTCGTTCTATAGTTAGTGCAGTCTTAGCAGAAACTGAGATCGAACCAAGATTATTAAGCCTTTGGACAAGATTTGAACGAGAATGGTAAAGGAAAACAACAGGGCGCGAAGCGCCTTGTTATTTTTGAATTTTAGGCAATCTTGCTCAAAATGGAAAGTGTACCAAAGCCAATCAGGATAATCCCACTTCCCCAATTGAGCCAACTCGACCAACGACGTAATTCTAAAAACTGTTTGATGATGCCTGTAAATGTACCTGCGATCGCGAGCGGCAATACCGAACCGATCGCATAGGCGAGCAAAAACTCTGTACCCACCAGCAGATTACCCGAACCTGAGACCCAAGCGAGAAGCGTTACCAATACAGGAGTACTGCAAGGCGAAGCTACAAATCCAAAGGATAAGCCGATCGATAGCGCTCGCAATCCCTGTGGTAATTTTTGCGATATTTCCCAGTTACCAAAACTGGGTAAACGGAAAGAAATCACTTCCAATAGTTGCAATCCCATCGCGATCGCAATGACTCCCATCACTACTGACCAACCCCAAGCCGTCTGTCCATAGATTTTGCCGAGCAGAGCGGCAGCTAGTCCAAAACCTGTTAAGGCGATTGCAAAGCCCAAACAAAACCAAGACGATTGTAAAGCAGCTTTCCAAGTGCTTTTGGTTTCATAGCCACCAATATAACCAATGGTGAGCGGCAACATCGATAGAGTACAAGGTGTAAGGCTAGTAACTAATCCCGCTAAGAACACCACACCGATACTCGTCCATGAGGCTTGATCGAGTTGGCTATTCACCAATGCATCAGCCCATTGTTCGAGTTGATAAAACCAATTTGGTAGCGACTTCGCTAGAGTTTCCATAAATTGCAGCATGAGGTCTAAATTATTTATTGCTGAACCAAAGATCCACATCAGCAAGACTCTCAAAATCCAAAATCGCCTCCGCTAAGCTTTCTAACCGAGCGATCTTTAACCGCATAACTTGAGTATGAATATTTGGAGGCAAGTTACCAAATTTATGCATGAGTAACCGTAAAACAATGGTAATTAGTCCTTGCTTGCGACCTTTAATCTCACCCTGCTTGCGACCTTTAATCTCACCCTGCTTGCGACCTTTAATCTCACCCTCTTGGCGACCTTTAATCTCACCCTCTTGGCGACCTTTAATCTCACCCTCTTGGCGACCCTCTTGAAGAATTGCTTGATATGTCACTGAATCACGCATTATATCTCTCCTCAAAATCTGCTTAACAATATTTTCTTCTAAAACTAAGCCTGCTAACACATAAGTTGCGGCAGCTATAGTCTTGCGAGTATTTAGCTCAGGGATTTGATCGATTTTTTGAGCAATTTTTCGTAGTAAATGTTCTTTGTCGTTGCTACTCACAAGTATAGCAAACGGGATCATCCCCGCATGAGCTAAAAATTTATCGGGAGTCTGCTCCCATAATCTGATTACTTCAAACTCATGGTAAGTAGTGCCCCGCACAAATTTGTGTTGATGGACTAAATCTGAACTTGTCTCTTTCAGGTAAATTACGATTTGACGCATCACCCGATCAGGAAAGCGTCTGTAAGCTCTTGTCCAATAGTCCAGCATCCTAAATGGAATTTGCGGATCGGCTTTAGTTTGAAACTCTAAATGCAATAGTAAGCCTTCCGCTTCGAGCAAGATTAAGCTATCAGCACGAATTGGCTCAACCGCTAACTCTTGAGGCTGAACTTGCGTAAGAGGAATTGGCTCACCAAGTAGCCATGTAGCGATGTCAGTGGAGTAGGTTTCGGCTAAGAATTTACAGATATTGTCAAACATCACAAAATTTTACAGCAACCGCAGAGAGTAGAGTTGCAAAGCGCCTCTACTCTCTACGGTTATTTACGACAAATGGCGTAGACAATTATCGGAACTGTCCGATCGCTGCTACAGTCAAAACTGGCAGGACAGGAATTATGCATACAGAGACAAGCCCATGAAATCTAGAGCGATCGCCTTAGGCGTTATATCAGCATTATTAGTAAGCATTCCAATCTTTGGCAAAGTAGCCGCCGCGTCAGCCACACCAAGGGATTTTGACCCTGAAGAAAAAATTACGATGGAAGTCTATCGCTCGGCAAATCCTGCGGTGGTGACGATTAAAACAACGACTAGTACTGGCTCAGGTAGCATTATTAGTGCTGAAGGCTTAGTCATTACCAACGAACATGTAATTCATGATGCGAAAAATGGCAATGTTCGGGTGATTAATACTGATGGAAAAACCTATAACGGACAGGTTCTGACCATTGATCGCAAAAATGACTTAGCTTTAGTGCGGATTTTATCTAGCGATCGCTTTCCTGCGTTATCATTTGCCGATCGCGATAACATCCTAGTCGGGCAAAAAGTATTTGCGATCGGTAGTCCCTTTGGCTTATCAGGAACTCTCACGACAGGAATTCTGAGCCGCATCGCTAAAGATGGAGAGCTACAGACCGATGCAAGACTTAACCCAGGTAACTCTGGAGGACCATTGCTAAACTCTAGTGGTGAAATTATTGGCGTTAACAAAGCCATTCTCAGTCCCGACGGTCGCTCTAATACTGGAATTGGCTTTGCTATAAGTTCTACAATTGCCAAAGAATTCATGACCCGTAGCGCCACTTTTATTCAACCTAATACAACTTCCAAAGCTGCTGCCATTCTCCCTAATTCTCAAACCGCAATTGCATCTTCAGTTTCTCCACAACTTGCTGTTCCATCTACCGCCACTCAAGTGGCTGATCGTCCTCAATTAGGAGTCACTCTCAATCCAGCTAATCTCACAGTTTATGAAGTACGTCCTAATTCTCTTGCTAGTCGGATGGGATTACAACGTGGCGATCGCATAGTTAGTTTAAATGGCAAACCGATCAGCGATCCTAAACAGATTGTTGATTATCTTGCTCAGCGCCCATCAAGTGCTCTTTTGAGTGTGGCAAGAAATACTAGCATTACTAACTATCAAATCAAGTTTTAGATTGATATAGCAATGGAAGTGTTACAACCCTCAATATGAATAGCGGCACTTCGCGCCGCCATTCATATTGAGGGTTATGATTCTCTTGCGTTGAGAGATGAGCAAGTAACGCCCACATCTATCTCCCGCAAAAACTTAGCACTATCTTCAGGCATAGCCGTATTAATATACATACCACTACCTA